>CAJBBC010000029.1 GCA_903951185.1 uncultured Actinomycetes bacterium | reverse complement strand
ATTTTTTTAATGATACGGCGACCACCGAGATCTACACCAGGACGTACACTCTTTCCCTACACGACGCTCTCCGATCTCTTGGTTCATACAATGACATTAAAGTCGGCGACATTATTGAAACCTTCGAGATGCGGGAAAAAGTTCTTAGCTAATCAATCCGATTAGTTAAGAACTTAGCCCGAAAAGGAGCTAGTGATGGCTGATGCAGCGCGCGCTCGCAAACTAAGTGAGCGAATTCAAGAAATTGTTGCGGAAACTTTAGAGATGAAAGTAAAGGATCCAAGACTTGGATTTATTACGGTCACTGATGTTCGAGTCTCATCAGATTTACATGAAGCGACTGTTTTTTACACAGTCTTTGGTTCTGACGAAGATGTCGCAAAAACTGCAGCTGCCCTCGAATCCTGTAAAGGTATGGTCCGTACTGAAGTAGGTAAGCGAACTGGGATTAAATTCACCCCAAATATTTCTTTCGTTCGAGACGCTTTACCTGATTCAGTGCGAATGATCGATGACTTATTACATGAAGCAGCAACTGCAGATGCCGAAGTTGCTAAACAAGCGATTAATGCAAAATTTGCTGGCGAACCTGATGCCTATCGAGTAACTGAAAAGCAAGAAAAGAATTAACTAAGTGTCGCTAGACGGAATCGTTTTGGTGGATAAGCCAGAGGGGCCCACATCACATGATGTGGTTGCCTCGGCTAGACGCATATTTGGCACAAGAAAAGTTGGACATGCCGGAACCTTAGATCCAATGGCGACCGGAATGTTAGTTCTTGGAATCGGTAAAGCTACTCGATTACTGGGTTACTTTAGTGCGAACGATAAAGAGTATTTGGCCACAATTCGTCTTGGGCAAACAACAAATACAGATGATGCTCAAGGTGAATTTATCGCCCAGAAAAGTACTGAGAATGTAACTGACGAAAATATCTTGAATAGCGTTCGCGATTTTCGCGGTCCAATTTCGCAAGTACCAAGCGCAATTAGCGCAATCAAAATAGATGGCAAGCGTGCCTACGCACGTGTCCGCGACGGCGAAGAAATCAAGTTACCGGCCCGCGAAGTTTTAATTCAAGATTTTGAAATTATTTCGGTAACACATAATGCACAGACTATTGATGTGGCAGTTCGCGTAGTCTGCAGCGCTGGAACTTACATTCGAGCACTTGCTCGAGATTTAGGCGAAAAATTGGGTGTTGGTGGACACTTGGTGGAATTACGTCGCACACGTTCTGGAAAGTTCTCGCAAATGCGACCATTAGTTGATATTGAAAATACGCCAACATTGATTGAGTTGCCGGACGCACTTCGAATGACCTTTCCAATTGTTGAAGTATCCGGTGACGACGTGAAACGTGCCCGAAATGGTGTGCGCATTCAATTGCCAGTTGAAGCACCGACCGGTCTAGTCGGCGTATTTACTAAAGAGGGCGAAGTTATTTCGTTAAGTGAGAATAAAAACAGTGAACTGATTCCACTAGTGGTGTTTCAAGTTGACCAATAAAAACGTAGTTGCGATTGGTGTATTTGATGGGGTACACGCTGGGCATAAATATTTAATCAATGCTGCAAAAAAGATTGCGCTCAATAACGAAGCAAAATTAGTTGTCGCCTCCTTCCATCCACATCCGGTCAGTGTGCTGCGGCCAGAAAGTTTCTTGGGGCTAATTACTGGCCCTGATTTTAGAACTGAATTATTGAAATCAGCTGGAGCCAATCGCGTCGAGTTTATTGATTTCACAAAAACAGTTTCACAAATGTCGCCAGATGAATTTGTTGAAGTCGTTGTACTTGGTCAGTTGAAAGCAAATATTGTGGTGATCGGCCAGAATTTTAGATTTGGGGCCAAAGCTTCTGGAAACGTTGAAACATTACAGACTCTTGGAATCAAATTCGGCTTTGAAGTTGAAGTTATTGAACTTGCCGGCGACTCGGATACTTGGTCATCCACTCGAATTCGCACGCACCTTATTAATGGGGAAGTGGATCTGGCGGGCCAACTACTCGGCAGACCACATCGATTAGTAGGTGAAGTAGTTCATGGCGATCATCGAGGTCGAGAACTTGGTTATCCAACGGCAAATATGGCCGTCCAAGATAATGTGATTATTCCAGCCGATGGAGTTTATTCAGCGCTGATGACCGCAATTGAGCCTGTAACAAATGACAAGAGAGTTTTTCCGGCTGCAGTAAGTATCGGAACAAATCCAACTTTTGATGATGTAATGGAACGTCGGGTTGAGGCTTACGCCATTGGCCAAGAAAATTTAGATCTTTATGGCCAGGTAATCACCTTAGATTTCATAAAAGCTGTGCGCCCGATGGAGAAATTTGCTGGAATAACAGAGTTATTAGCGGCGATGGCTAGTGATATTTCCAAAGCAACCATACAAATAAACGATTTCTTGGATAGCCCAAGTCACTGATACCTTTAATTCAGACGGTTTTGGAGCGGGCGCTCTAAAACTCGTGACATTTACCCCCGGATTGGAAACAATCCCTGACCGCGCCCGAAGGAAAATAAATGCCGCTAGAAGCGCAAGTAAAAAAAGATATCGTTGCAAAGTACGGAACAAAACCAGGTGACACTGGAAGTCCAGAAGTTCAAATCGCATTAATGACTCAACGTATTAACGATTTAACAGGTCACTTAAAGACTCACAAACACGATCACCACAGCCGTCGCGGTTTGCTACTGCTAGTTGGTCAACGTCGTCGTCTACTTGATTACTTAACCAAGACTGATATCAATCGTTACCGTGCAATTATCGAAAAGCTCGGTATTCGTCGCTAAAACTTCATTAATAATTACTTGCCCTAAATGTGGCACGTAATTATTTGAAAAACAAAATGCGGGATAACCGCGCACAATCGAATATACGGTCGGTCCTCGGTAGTGGTATTCGGCGTAATTGCCGCGTACTTCGATCGAAGATCGACAACCAAATAACTCACAGGTGTGAGTTAACTTTCGTCGTACGCGAGTTATCCCTTAACAAATAAGGGAGGTTACCCATGGAGGGTAACGAAGTACAGTCCAGCGTTGCTGTGATCGACAACGGGTCGTTCGGAAAACGCACTATCAAGTTCGAAACAGGTCGTTTAGCTAAACAGGCTGCAGGTACTGCAGTTGTTTATTTAGATGACGAAACTATGTTGCTATCTGCAACTACTGCAGGTAAGTCACCAAAAGATCAATTCGATTTCTTCCCACTAACTGTGGATGTTGAAGAGCGGATGTATGCAGTTGGTCGTATCCCGGGTTCATTCTTCCGTCGCGAAGGACGTCCAACTGAGGATGCAATTCTGACTTGCCGCTTAATCGACCGTCCATTACGTCCAGCGTTCGTTAAGGGACTTCGTAATGAAGTTCAGGTTGTTGTGACAGTTTTGTCACTTAATCCAAAAGACCTTTATGACGTTATTGCAATCAATGCTTCATCTATGTCTACTCAATTAGCTGGATTACCATTCTCTGGTCCAATTGGTGGCGTTCGAGTAGCGCTAATCAAGGGCCAATGGGTTGCATTTCCAACACATGAACAACTTGAAGAAGCTGTATTCGACATGGTTGTTGCTGGCCGCATAATTGCTGACGATGTAGCAATCATGATGGTTGAAGCTGAAGCAACTGAAAACACAATCGATCTTGTTGCAGGTGGCGCAAAAGCTCCATCTGAAGAGATTGTTGCTCAGGGACTTGATGCAGCGAAACCATTCATCAAATTACTTTGTGAAGCTCAAATTAAATTGGCAAAAGTTGCAGCTAAAGAAACTGCAGAATTCCCAATCTTCTTGGACTACGAAGCTGATGCATTTGCTGCCGTCGAAGCACTTGTTAGCGATGACATGGCTAAAGCCTTAACAATCGCTGGCAAGCAAGAACGCGAAACTGAATTGGATCGTATTAAAGATCTAACAGTTGAAAAATTAGGTGAACAATTCGAAGGTCGCGAAAAAGAAATAAGCGCAGCACTTCGTTCCCTAACTAAGAAACTTGTTCGCAAACGCGTTATCAAAGACAAGATTCGTATCGATGGCCGTGGACTGCGCGACATCCGTAATTTAACTGCAGAGGTAGATGTAATTCCTCGGGCACATGGTTCAGCAATATTCGAACGTGGTGAAACTCAAATTGTGGGCGTAACTACTTTGAATATGCTCAAAATGGAAATGCAGCTAGATACTTTGTCGCCGATAAAGTCAAAGCACTACATGCACAATTACAACTTCCCGCCTTACTCAACAGGTGAGACCGGACGAGTTGGCACACCTAAGCGTCGCGAAATTGGCCACGGTGCGTTAGCAGAACGAGCACTTGTGCCAGTTCTGCCGACTAAAGCTGATTTCCCATACGCAATCCGTCAGGTATCTGAAGCATTTGGTTCAAATGGTTCTACTTCGATGGGTTCAGTATGTGCATCAACACTTTCACTACTTAATGCTGGTGTACCTTTACGTGCTCCAGTTGCCGGTATTGCAATGGGTCTTATCTCTGAAGAAATCGATGGCAAAACTGAGTATGTTGCGCTAACTGACATCCTTGGTGCCGAAGATGCTTTCGGTGACATGGACTTTAAAGTTGCTGGTACTAAAGAGTTTGTAACTGCACTACAGCTAGATACAAAACTTGATGGTATTCCTGCATCAGTTCTAGCTAGTGCGTTAACGCAAGCTCGCGAAGCACGCTTAGCAATTTTGGATGTAATGCTTGAAGCAATTGACACTCCAGATGAAATGTCACCATTCGCACCGCGAATTATTTCGGTGCAAATTCCAATCGACAAAATTGGTGAAGTTATTGGCCCTAAAGGCAAGATCATCAATCAGATTCAAGAAGATACTGGTGCTGATTTAACTATTACTGATGAAGGCATTGTTTACATTGGTGCTACAAGTGGTGAAGCTGCAGAAGCTGCCCGAGCACAAGTTAATGCAATTGCAAATCCATCTATGCCAGAAGTAGGTGAGCGTTACATGGGTACAGTAGTTAAAACTACAAACTTCGGTGCGTTTATCTCACTTTCACCAGGTAAAGACGGCTTACTTCACATCAGTCAACTACGGAAACTTTCTGGCGGTAAGCGCGTTGAGAATGTTGAAGATGTAGTTAAAGTTGGCGACAAAGTTCACGTTGAGATCGCCGAAATCGATCCACGTGGCAAACTTTCACTAATCCCAGTCGTTGAAGGCGAAGAGTCTTCATCAGATGATGGCGACGAGTAGTTAGCAGAAGGTATCTTGCCAAAAAGTAAGTCCGCAGTGGTCCTTGGGTTTGAACAAAGCCCGGGGACCACTCGCACTTTACTCACTGAAAAAGACGGTGGGTTAGTCAAGCGCACCGTTTTGCCTAGTGGACTTCGCATACTTACTGAACAAATGCCAACTGTACGATCAGCCGCAATTGGTATTTGGGTAAACATTGGCTCGCGTGATGAAGTGGCAAGCCAAACTGGTTCAGCGCACTATTTAGAACATTTACTTTTCAAGGGCACCAAGAATCGCAGTGCTTTAGAGATTAGTTCAGCTATCGATGCAGTCGGTGGTGAAATGAATGCCTTTACTTCAAAAGAAGTAACTTGTTTTTACACTCGAGTACTTGATACCAGTGTGCCTACGGCAATAGACGTCCTCGTTGACATGATTACCTCGGCAACGATTACCACAGTTGATGTAGACCAAGAGCGAACTGTTGTTCTTGAAGAAATTGCGATGCGCGATGACGATCCATCTGACATTGTGCATGAACAATTTGCCAAAGCGATGTATGGAGACGCTCCACTGGGTCGATCAATTCTAGGCACAGTTGAAAATATCTCTTCGCTATCGCGTCGATCGATCCATGGCTTTTACCAGAAGTACTACACCCCAGATCGATTAGTAATTTCAGTAGCCGGAAATATCGAACATAGTGAAGTTGTAAAACTTATTCGCAAAGCATTTGCTAAAGGCGGAGTTGATATTGGCAGTGGAGATAAGTCGCCATATGTCCCCGGAAACACAAAAGCGAAAGTAAATCGCGACGGTGGTTTTGTTAAATTCAATAAAGATACTGAGCAAGCGAATTTAGTTATCGGTGTGCCAAGTATCGATCGATCTGATGAACGTCGTTACATTTTAAATGTTTTAAATGCAGCCCTTGGCGGTGGCATGTCCAGTCGGCTCTTTCAGGAAGTTAGCGAAAAGCGCGGCTTGGTCTACACCGTTTATTCATTCGCTCAACAGTTTCAAGATGCTGGAGTCGCTGGAATTTATGCAGGTTGTAATCCACGTAACTTGGAAACAGTTCGAGAAGTTTGTGCAAATGTTATTGAAGACATTGTCACAAATGGCATTACCCAAGCTGAACTAGAGAAAGCAAAAGGTCAGCTAAGTGGTGGAATGGTACTTGGCCTTGAAGATACTGGGTCAAGAATGAGCAGAAATGCTCGAAATGAATTGAATTTTGGCTATGTTGCTTCCGTCAGTGAAGTACTTGACCTTGTTTCAGCAGTTACGCTTGATGAAGTGCATACATTGGCACACCACTTATGGTCGCAAAAACCGCTCACCACAGTCGTTGGACCAAAAGAAGCTAAGGCAGGTAAGTAATGACAATTAAAGTTGGCGTACTTGGTGCAAACGGCCGAATGGGCAAAACTGTTTGCGAAGCAGTGTCGTTGGCAGGTGATTTGGATTTAGTTTGCGCTCTCGATGTTGACGGTAATCTGGCTGACCTCGCCCGTAGTGGTGCAGAAGTAGTGGTCGACTTCACTGTTCCAGCAAGCGTTCTAACGAATCTTGAATACTTAGCGGCTAACAACATCCATGCTGTGGTTGGTACTACTGGCTTTGACAGTGCACGTTTAGCAAAAGTGAATGACATGTTTAGTAAGTCAAAAGCCAATGTATTGATCGCTCCAAACTTTGGAGTCGGCGCAGTTTTGATGATGAAATTTGCTGCGATGGCCGCACCTCATTTTGATAACGTCGAAATAGTTGAGCTACATCATCCTCGCAAAGTTGATGCACCGAGTGGAACAGCTAGACGTACCGCAGAGTTAATTAGTGAAGCCCGCAAAGGTAGTCCAGCCATGCCTGACGCAACCTCAGATGCACTTGATGGTGCTCGCGGAGCAAAAGTTGCTGGTGTTCCAATCCACAGTATTCGCGCGCAAGGTTTAGTTGCACATCAAGAAGTAATTTTTGGTGGACTGGGTGAAACACTTACTATTCGCCATGACTCACTTGATCGTGAATCATTTATGCCTGGTGTTCTTTTGGCAATTCGAAAAATTTCTGAAACTAAAGGTGTGACGTTTGGTCTTGAAGGTCTACTAGGTCTTTAGGAACTGGGCTGAACTTTGGCGCGTCGAATTGCATTAATTCTCACTTCAATCCTTTGCGTTTATTTATTATTTGCCGCACTTCGTGGAATTGATTTATTAAGAGTTGATGACCCAGCAGTTCAAGGGCTGGGCATAGCGGTACTTGTCCTGCCGACGATCGGCATCGTCCTGGTGATCCGCGAAATTAGATTTGGCAAACTTAGTTACACCATGGGTCAATTAGTAACTGAAGCTCTGCTACCAAAAAATGGATTATCTGAGGAAGAAAAACAGCATTACTTAGATCAAATTATTGAGAAAACTAAAACTGACTTAGAAAATTGGCAGTACTGGTATTGCGTGGCGTTGGGTTATGACTTAACTAATGAACGTAAATTAGCTCGCGAATCGATGCAGCATTCAGTTGAGCTGTATCAGGCAGCTAAACCGAAATAACGTAATGTCGCTGCAGAGATTGCCGCGATTAAAATGACGACGATAAACGGTGCCTTGAATCTCAAGGCAACTAAAGAAGCGCCTAAAGCTGGTAAGCGGGCATCAACAAGTAATCCTTGTCCTTGACCCAAAGTTTGAATGGCAACAATAGCCGAGAGTAAGGCAATTGGCAGTAAGTGCGTAATTTCATTTACTAGCGGTCGCTCCAAAAAACTCTTAGGGATTACAACACCAATTAGTTTCAGGAGATAGCATCCTAGACTTGCTCCGATAATCGTTAGCCAGAGTGCGCTCATGAGTTAGCACTTCGTCTCGTTGTAAAAATATAACCACCGATGAATGCCACTATGGATGCGGAAATAATCGGCACACCAGGAGTAACAAAATTAGCGAGCGATAAGGCAACTAGCGCACCGCCCAAAGCAATAACTAAATGTCGACGACTTGAAATTTGAGGGTAAACCAGCGCAAACAGTCCCGCGCCGATGGCAGCATCCAGGCCTAAAGTTTTTGGATCACCGATGGTTGTGGCGGCAAGTGCGCCAATTAATGTGGCGATATTCCAAAGTACGAAAACAGAAAGGCCGGTAGACCAAAAAGCGAGCCTTGAGGCATTTCCCGAAAAAGACTTTTCATCTTGGGCCAAACCCATGGCCGTTGACTCATCGATAGTTAGCTGGCTTGCTAGTAACTTCATGGGTCCTTTGGCATTAATAATTGGATTCATCCGCATTGAGTAAGCGGTGTTACGTGTGCCGAGTAACACGGCAGCTAAGCCACCCGATAATCCTGTGCCGCCACTAGCTAACGTTGAAACTAGAGCGAATTGACTACCACCGGTAAACATTAAAACTGAAAGAGCGCAGGTTTGAGCAATCGATAAGCCAGTTGTGGTGCCCAAAGCACCAAAAGAAACCCCGTAAGTTGCCACAGCCATCCCGATACTTATGGCATTTCGGACTATTTCGCTGCGGGTTTGAACCCAGGTAGCTCCGGCGGTGGCACGCATAGTTTCTACCTTAACTGTTCATACTTCAAGTAGGTAGTCTTAACGTGTGCCTTCAAAAAAGTCTGGAATTTTATTTGCGTTGGTCGGAGTCCCGATAATTTCAATTACGCTGCCGATGGTTAAGCTTTCGTTACCTAGCTTTGATCCATGGACGTTAACTTTTGGTCGTGCGGCAATCGCGGGGACCGTTGCAGTTATCCTGCTAAAAATTAAGAAAGTTCCCGTGCCAAATAAAGAGCTTTGGCCAAAGATTTCTATTACTGCACTAGGTATTGTGATTGGTTTTCCAGTACTCACTACTTTTGCCTTGCTCTATACAACTTCCGCTCATAGTGCAGTTATTATCGCTGGATTGCCAATGGCAACAGCTGTCGTGGCTGTTATTCGAATGAACGAACGCGAGCCAATTGGATTTTGGTTGGCTGCACTTGTTGGAACAGTAACTTTAATTGGATACGCCTGGCTTAATGGTGGAAGTAATGAAACAAATTTTGTTGCAGATGCAATGCTCTTCGGGGCAGTGCTATCAGCTGCAATTGGTTACGCCGAAGGCGCTGCGCTGACAAAAATTATGCCTGGTTGGCAAGTTGTGTCTTGGTGTGTGGCCGTACTTCTTCCACTGAGTGTTCCGATTTTCTTAGTGACCTTGATTCAAGGCTGGGCTAATCACCAAATTACATATGTTGCCTTGGGGGCTTTCTTATTTACAGCCTTAGGTTCGATGTATTTAGGATTTTTCGCGTGGTACCGAGGCTTGAGCGAATTAGGTGTCACTAAAGGATCTCAAGTCCAAATGCTCCAAGCTTTTCTAACGTTGGTTTGGTCTGCAGTTTTACTTGGGGAAGTTGTGAGCATTCAAAGCTTGTTGGCTGCTTCAGTGGTTATTGCCTGCGTCGCAATAACCCAACGAATTAAGGCAAAATCAACCCTAATTACTTAATCTGCCCCAAATTGCCAGATATTTAAGGAGCGTGTATTCTCTGAATTACGAAACTAAATGGTTTCATAAATGCCAAGGACTGGAATGCTCGGAAACTACCTGATCGGCCTACGCGAAGGCCTCGAAGCAGCACTAGTCGTCAGTATTCTCTTGGTCTATTTACAAAGAACTAACCGTCAAGCCCTTATCCGCTGGGTTACTTACGGTGTTGTTTCGGCTGTGTTCGCCAGTATCTTGGTCGCTTTAGCACTTGAAGGTGTTTCTAGCGAATTGGAAGAAACTGCTGAACCTATTTTTGCAGGCACAGTGTCGTTCCTCGCCGTGATTTTTGTTACCTGGATGATTTTCTGGATGAAGAAATCAGCTCGAACTATTTCAACTGATTTAAGAAATCGTCTTGATGAGGCAGCAGTAGCTGGTGGAAAAATTGCCGTTGCTCTAATGGCCTTTGTTGCCGTTATTCGCGAAGGTGCTGAAACTGCAATCTTCTATTGGGCGGCATCCCAAGCAACTGGAAACAGCACTGTTTCCTTAGTTGGTTTAACTTTGGGGCTAGGTACTGCCGTCGCGCTTGGCTGGGCCATTTACGAATCGTCGGCCAGTATCAATTTGCCAAAATTCTTCCGAGTCACTGGCATCCTGCTAGTTTTTGTGGCAGCGGGCGTACTTTCGTATGGAATCCATGAGTTCCAAGAAGTCGGTTTCTTGCCGGGCGAAGATAATGTCTTTTTAGACTTAAGTTCAGTGCTAACCGAGGGTTCAGTCCTTAGCACCTTAGTCGCTGGTGTTTTCAATATTAAAGCTACGACTACCTCGATCCAGGCGATTGCTTATGTTGTCTACATAGTCTTGGTACTTTACATATTCCTAAAGCCTGTAGATGGTCGCCCTTTTACCCGAAGCAAAAACACCGAACCGACGCTTATTTCCAAATAGAACGCCGCTATTCTTGACCTGTGGGACACGAGATAACCTTCCGTAGCGATGTAACTGTCGAATTAATCAAACATTCCGCTGGCGAGGCTGATGTGATCTGGGCAGCCCGGGTTTCAACAAAAGGCGACCAGTCTCATGAAGATCTGGGTGCCGATCCGAAACAGTCTGAAGGTTTAATCAATTACTTAATGCGCGACCGACACGGGAGCCCATTTGAACATTCTATTTTTACCTTCTTTGTTCAGGCTCCAATATTTATGTGGCGAGAGCACTTCCGTCACCGGATTGCTAGCTACAACGAAGAGTCCGGTCGTTATAAGCAGTTAGAGCCTGTTTTTTATGTGCCTAATGAAGATCGAAAGCTTATTCAGGTTGGCAAAGCTGGCCACTATGAGTTTGTTGACGGAACCCAGGAACAATTCGACACTGTTACTAATGCAACTAAAGAAACTTGCGAAGTTGCATATGAGCAATACGAAAAAATGCTTGAGTCTGGGGTAGCCCGCGAAGTAGCCCGAATTGTTTTACCAGTCACGATTTATTCATCTGCTTACGTCACAATGAATGCACGAGCTCTGATGAATTTTCTGAGCTTACGTCGCAAAGTAGAAGGCTCACATTTCCCATCATTTCCACAACGTGAAATCGAAATGGTCGCGGAAAAATACGAAGAAATATTTAAACAACTGATGCCACTGACCCATGCTGCATTTGTGGCAAATGGTCGGGTAGCGCCTTAACGGAAGAACTTTATGTCACAGGCAACAGAAGCATTCGGCACAGTCTTAACTGCGATGGTGACCCCATTTACAAAAGACGGTTCAAAAGTTGATTATGACGCATTAGCAAAACTTGCCAATGATTTAGTGGACCTAGGTAATAACGGATTAGTTGTTAGCGGCACAACTGGCGAATCACCAACTACTGATGAACATGAAAAACTTGAAATACTTAAAGTGGTTAAATCAACAGTTGGTAATCGAGCCAAAGTAGTTGCTGGTGCTGGCTCGAATGACACTGCACATTCAGTCCTACTCGCAAAAGATGCTGTTAAAGCCGGGGCTGATGGCTTATTAGTAGTTACGCCTTATTACAACAAACCACCACAAGATGGCATCATCGCCCATATGACCACCGTTGCAGATTCAACTGATTTACCAGTAATGCTTTATGACATCCCAGGTCGTGCCGGAGTAGCAATTAGCACAGAATCAATGATCAAACTTTCTAAACATCCAAAGATAATTGCCAATAAAGATGCAAAAGGTGATTTGTGGGCTGCTTCAGAAGTTATGGCAAAAACTGACTTGGCTTATTACTCGGGCGAAGATGCTTTGAACTTAGCCTTACTTTCACTCGGCGCAACTGGAGTAGTAAGTGTGACTGGTCATATTGTGGCTGATCGACATAAGGCAATGGTGGAAGCCGTTAAAGCAAATGATTTAGCAACAGCTCAAACTATTAATAACGGTTTAGTTCCTGTTACCGATGGAATTATGAATCGAGTTGGTGGCGCAATTATGGTTAAAGCAGCTCTTGATTTACTCGGCCGTCCCGGTGGTGGCTTCCTTAGACTTCCTTTGATTCCAGCTACTCAAGCTCAGCGAGATACTCTGCGAACTGACTTGATTGCTGGTGGTTTTAAACTGTGACACATTTTCACTCAGAATTATCGGCACCACCAGCGTTAGCTGATGGGGTGATGCGGATTGTCGCATTAGGCGGACTGGGTGACATCGGTCGAAATATGACGGTGCTTGAATATCGCGGTCGACTCTTGATTGTGGACTGCGGAGTTCTTTTCCCGGAAGAGTCGCAACCAGGCGTTGACTTAATCCTTCCGGACTTTGATTACATCCGGGACCGGATGTCCGATATTGAAGCTGTAGTACTAACCCATGGGCACGAAGATCATATTGGCGCAGTTCCATACTTACTTCGCGAACGTCAAGACATTCCATTAATTGGTTCGCAACTAACTTTGGCTTTTATGGAAAGTAAGTTAAAAGAACACCGGATGACGCCGAAATTCCGTGAAGTAACTGAAGGGCAAATTGAGCAAGTTGGCCCATTCAATTTAGAGTTCATTGCGGTGAATCATTCAATTCCTGACGCCCTTGCGGTAGCTGTAAAAACCGATGCCGGCACAGTGCTGATGACTGGCGACTTCAAAATGGATCAACTTCCACTTGATGGACGGAAAACAGATTTAAATGCATTTGCTCGAATAGGGGATGCCGGCGTAGACCTCTTTATGGTCGATTCGACTAACGCAGAAGTACCAGGATTTGTTCCTAGTGAACGTGAGATAGTTCCAGTACTTGATAGCGTGATCGGAAAAGCCAGTGGGCGAGTAATAGTGGCTTCATTTGCCTCACATGTTCATCGAGTGCAACAAATTATTAATGTTTCAGCAGCCCACGGTCGAAAAATAGCATTCGTTGGCCGGTCAATGGTTCGCAATATGGCGGTGGCTGCTGACCTCGGTTACTTAACAATTCCAGATGGGCTGTTAATCACTGTCGATCAAATGTCGGACTTACCTGATGACCAAGCTGTTTTGATTTGTACAGGCTCACAAGGTGAACCAATGGCTGTTCTATCAAGAATCGCAAATCGAGATCACGCTATCAGTGTTGGGCATGATGACACTGTAATTTTGGCTTCTTCGCTTATTCCTGGAAATGAAAATGCGGTTAACCGAATTATTAATTCACTAACTCGACTAGGTGCGCGAGTTGTCCATAAAGGTAATGCGCTTGTACATGTGTCTGGTCACGCGGCAGCCGGTGAGTTACTTTATTGCTACAACATAGTGAAACCGAAAAATGTCATGCCAATCCACGGTGAATGGCGTCACCTTCGAGCCAATGCGGCACTGGCTGTTTCATCTGGCGTGCCAGCTAAAAATGTCGTGATTGCCGAAGATGGGGTGGTCGTTGACTTACATAACGGAATTGCCAAAATTGTTGGCGCCGTAACTTGTGGTTATGTATATGTAGATGGATCTAGTGTTGGTGATGTCACTGAAACATTACTGAAAGATCGTCGAATTCTTGGTGAAGAGGGTTTCCTTTCAGTAGTTGCGGCCGTAGACATCAGTGTTGGAAAAGTTATTGCTGGACCTGAAATACATGCTCGTGGTTTTGGTGAAGACCAAACTGTGTTTGATGAAATCTTGCCTGGACTGCGCGATGCACTTGAATTGGCATTGCGCGAGGGAGTAACCGATACACATCACTTATCCCAAGTTGCCCGTCGAGTAGTTGGTAAATGGGTAGGCGAGAAACATCGCCGCCGACCAATGATCGTGCCAGTAATCGTAGAAGGCTGACGACTGCGGCGTAAGCCAAAGGATGGAAGCCTGGTAAAAATATCTGACGACTGCGGCGTAAGTAAACGATATGCCTGGGCATATTCAGGCCCAAAACCCATATATCTCGGCAGCGACACGCCGAGATATATCTTCCCCTAGAAATCACGGTTTTGCCCATATTCTTTAAAACATGGCTTCCCCGTCTACAACAAAATCGCGTCCGTCATCTACCCGACCAGCGCCACGATCGGCTAAACGCGGTCGACCAGCAGGACGTACTTCAAAGCCACGTAAATCCGCAAAGCATTCACCAGTTGCTAAATTCGCAGCTGGATTTTCAAAACTAATTACAAATATTTGGCTAGGCATTGCCCATGTGATCGGTGCAATAACTCGCGGTGTTGGTAACGGCGCTCGTGAGATTGATCCGGCCCAACGTCGAGATGGCCTTGGCTTACTTTATTTATCAGCTGGCATTATTACCGGCAGTGTTATTTGGTTCCAGACCCAAGGATTTATCGCCGGGGTAGTGACCACAGTTGTTACTGGCGGTGTTGGGGTATTCGACATTGTCGCACCAGTAGCAATGTTTGCCGTCGCGCTTCAAATACTTCGTCATCCAGATAACCCGTCGCAAAAGAATGGCCGCCTGATTATTGGCTGGTCAATGTTCTCGTTAACAGTGCTGGGTATTACACACTTACTTCGCGATAACCCAACTCCAGCAGCTGGCGCAGCAGCTATGCGAAATGCAAGCGGTTGGGTTGGCTGGTTATTCACGATGCCAATCGTCACTGCAGTAGGCACTGCAGTGACTTACTTATTACTTGTTGTACTTTGGTTTTTCTCAATGCTGATTATTACTGCCACACCGGTTGCAGCCATCCCAGGAAAAGTTCGTAACCTCAAAAGTAGATTCACTAAACCAGCAGAGCTAGATTTCGAAGGCACTATGGTGCATCCGACATACGATGCAATTTCTGCTGCCCACGACCAAGCTTTAGTACCAGTTGCTCATCGCACTATTTTTGCCAGATTACGTCGAAATAAAAATGCACACCCAATTGATCCAGCACTAGCGATTGGCCAACTAGATGGTGACACCCCATTTGTTAGCCCAGTTGTTTCAGCGAAACTTATTGACCAAGAACTTTCAATCGATGAATTTGCTACCCAGGCCATCGAACTAGTTGGTTCAATTGAAGACCAAGCTACCGTTGCGGTGGATCTGCCAGCTGTACCACCAGTGCAAATCAAACCTTTAGCTAAACCAGTTCAACTGCCACTTGCTTCATCTCTTAATTACAAACTTCCACCGATGTCACTACTTAAGCCAGGGGCAATCGCAAAAGAGCGCACTAAAGCTAACGATGTAGTTATCGAAGCGCTAACTCAAGTACTTGAACAATTTGAAATCGATGCAACTGTTACTGGATTCCAACGTGGTCCAACAGTTACTCGCTATGAAGTTGAACTTGGTCCAAAAGTTAAAGTTGAGCGCGTAACTGCATTAAGTAAGAATATTGCTTATGCAGTAGCAAGTGACGATGTTCGAATTCTGTCGCCGATTCCAGGTAAGAGTGCAATTGGTATTGAAATTCCAAATACCGATCGTGAAGTTGTTTCACTTGGCGATGTCCTACGTAGCGGTGAAGCAAATGCTGACGAACATCCAATGCTGGTTGGCCTTGGTAAAGATGTTGAAGGTGGCTTCACTGTTGCAAACTTGGCAAAAATGCCACACCTTTTAGTTGCGGGCGCTACTGGCGCTGGTAAATCAGGCTGCATGAATACTCTGATCACTTCAATTTTGATGCGCGCTACGCCAGATGAAGTACGTATGGTTTTAATCGATCCAAAGCGCGTAGAACTAACGGCTTACGAAGGTATTCCGCATTTAATCAGCCCGATTATTACGCATCCAAAAAAGGCAGCTGATGCACTTGCTTGGGTTGTTAAAGAGATGGAAGCACGTTATGACGATCTTGCTGCATATGGTTTCCGACATGTTGATGATTTCAATAAGGCAGTTAAAGCTGGAAAAGTAACACCACCAGTTGGTTCAGAACGTGTACTTCGGCCATACCCATACCTACTTGTTGTGGTTGACGAACTTGCTGACTTAATGATGGTTGCACCTCGTGATGTTGAAGATTCAATTGTCCGCATAACTCAACTTGCCCGCGCCGCTGGTATTCATTTAGTTTTAGCAACTCAACGTCCGTCTGTTGATGTTGTGACTGGATTAATTAAAGCGAACGTACCAAGTCGTTTAGCATTCTCAACTTCGAGTTTGGCTGATAGTCGAGTAATTCTTGATCAAGCTGGTGCCGAGAAATTAGTCGGTCAAGGCGATGGTTTATTCCTGCCAATGGGCACAAGTAAGCCAATTCGGATTCAGTGCTCATGGGTAACTGAAGTAGAAATTCGAGCTGCCGTGGCACATGCCAAAACCCAAATGCAGCCGCAATACCGCGAAGAAATCACTGCTCCAGTGGCTGCTAAACGTGAAGTAGACGGTGACATTGGCACTGATCTTGATGATTTACTTACTGCTGTCGAACTTGTAGTTTCAACCCAATTTGGTTCAACTTCAATGTTGCAACGTAAATTACGGATCGGGTTTGCTAAAGCTGGTCGACTAATGGATTTAATGGAATCACGCAATATCGTGGGTCCATCAGAAGGTTCAAAAGCACGTGAAGTTTTAGTTACTGCTGAAGATTTACCAGGCACAATCGCAATGATCCGCGGCGAATAGTCTCTAGACTTTCGACTTACATACTTCGAAAGGGTAGTGATGAAGTCAGCTGTTCCAGATCATGTCGGTGATCCGGTTTCTGGGCCAGCAGCGCTTAATCTACCTAATTTCCTAACCGGTATCCGATTACTTTTAGTTCCGGTTTTCATTTATTATTTAACAATTTTTGAAGTCTCTACGCGTAATCAATGGATAGCTGGAACATTTTATTTCGTGGCAGCGATGACAGATGTACTTGATGGTTACTTAGCCCGCCGAAATAACCAAATAACAAACTGGGGAAAGATAGCTGATCCAATTGCAGATAAAGCATTAACTGGCGCAGCTTTCATTGGTCTTTCAATCCTGGGCGTAATTCCATGGTGGATTACTAGTGTGATTCTTTTTAGAGAAATTGCGGTTACATTACTTAGGTTTAATGTAATTCGACGTGGGGTAATTCCAGCTAGTCGCGGTGGAAAAGCAAAAACCCTAAGTCAAAATGTGGCCATTGTTTTCTTTTTAGTACCATTGCCATCAGCATTAGAATTTATGCCAGTAAGTATCTTGTATTTAGCGCTTACATTAACTTTAGTTACTGGTATCGATTACGTGCTTAAAGCACAAAAACTTTCAAGAACTAAGTAGAGCAGATTAATGGAAACAGATTTAGATTCACTGGCACTTACTTTGCTGATTGCCCTTGAAGGTCACACAGTTGCCACGGCTGAGTCATTAACTGGTGGTGCGATTGGTGCAACAATTACCGCCATTCCAGGTGCTTCAAATTATTACCGCGGCGGAATTGTTGCTTATGCATCAGATTTAAAATTTGAATTACTTGAAGTCCCGCAAACTCTCCTTGCGCAAGGTGGGGCCGTGCAAGCTGATGTGGCACTTGCTATGGCGGCTGGAGTTGCAAAGAAATTAGATGCCGAATTCGGATTAGCTGTGACTGGTGTGGCCGGACCTAATTGGCAGGATGGCCAGGCACCAGGCACCGTATTTGTGGCCTGTGTCCAGCGAGACCAGTCTGGGGCGATTATTGACTCAGCCGTTGAAGAGTTGCATATTTCGCCAATAGTTGAGGATCCACGGGCGATTAGGGACGAAATCCGCCAGGAAACTGTTGCGGCAGCCCTGGAGTTGTTATTAACTTTTCTCTAAGTCATGGGAATAAGCGATAATCGATACAGGTTATAAAAAGCAAGATGTTAAATAAACCAAACGAAACAAAGAGCAAAGCACAGGCAGATAAAGTGACCCAAAAACGAGAACTCACAGTTGACGATGTCCTACAGGCTGAAATTAACAAAAGCCTTACCCACACCGTAAAAATTTCTGCTCCGGCACTTGCTGAGAAGCAGTACGGTAAAAAAGTGATCTTGTTACGCCAAGTTATTGGCGATGAATTACGCCGCCGCCGGATTGAACAAAAGCGCACTTTACGCCAAGTTTCATTAGCAGCTCAAGTTTCCCT
>CAJBBC010000028.1 GCA_903951185.1 uncultured Actinomycetes bacterium | reverse complement strand
CTAAGTGCATCGCCGCGAGCAACTCCGCCATTGTGACAAAAAGAAACTGGGCCTTTTGGACCCTGTTTGATAAAAGGATGTGTGTTTGGAATACAGACTGAGATTTCTTCAGTTGCCCAGCGCAGGTGCACGATCGCATTTTCAGTTTTTACATTAGAAGTGGCATCTTCATAAATTTTTGATTTATTTGCAGCAGCCGAGTCGCGAATAAGTTCAAGTGAGTCCCCAGCGTTATACGCCATCCCCCAACCATCACGATGCAGTGAACTTAAATCCGTGTAAGTATCAAAGTCGCTACCAAGAGCTTCTTTAACGTTTAACGGACTTGCGCTATGCCAAGCAAATAAACGACACAAAGCTAAACCTTTTCCTGGACCCGTTTACCAAAAATACCATTCGGGAAGACTGAAAGAATCAAGACCACAATTGTGTACGTGATTGCTTCGCGGTACGGCATGACATTAGCCGGCAGCCAAGTTTGTAGCGCAATCTCAATCGAACTCAGAATAAATCCGCCAAAGACTGCGCCAGTTAAGCTACCAAGTCCACCAATAACTGCCACGATAAACGCAGCCAAAACTGGTTTAAATCCCATTAATGGATCAACAGAACCACGTTGCACTACCCACAGCACACCAGCGATACCAGCTAGTAATCCAGAAAGTAAGAAAGCAAAAGTAATTAAGCGTGAGGCTTTAATACCCATTAAGCCAACGATTTCAAAATCATTAGCCGCTGCTTTAATCGCCCAGCCCCAGTAACTTCGGTCAAAGAAGAATTTCAAAAAGATCAGCGCAACGAGGCCAACCGTAATCGACATAATTTGCACTTTAGAAATCTGCGAGACTCCAACTGAGATTGAAGTGGTCAGCCAAGCCGGGACTGGTACAGCCTGACCACGAGGCGAAATACCATTCTGGAAAATAACTTGTAGCAACATCGACACAGCAAAACTTGTCATTAACAATGTTGCGCCACTTGCATTTCGAACCGGTCTAAATGCGGCAAATTCCATCAGCGCAGCGGAAACTCCACCGGCAATAACTGCGATTAAAACAGCTAACCAAAATGGTTGGCCCATCAAAATTCCGGCTAATAAAACATAACCAGTTAAAGTCATTAACTCGCCGTGAGCGAAGTTGATTAACCCCAAAACACTGAATACAACAGCTAGACCAAGTGCTAAAAGTGCGTAAGTGCCACCAAGTGATATCACATTAACTACGTAAGAAATTAATGATTCCATTTCTATGCACCACCCAAATAAACTTTTCTAATTTCATCAGAATTTCGTAATTGTTCAGACGATCCTTCAAGTGCAACTTCACCCGTGGACATTGCATATGCGCGATCAGCGAATTTAAGTACTCGCATAACTTCTTGTTCAACAATGATCATCGCTAGACCAGTTTTCTTTAAATCGTTAAGAAGTTGGTAGACGCTATCAACAATTGTTGGCGCTAGACCTAAAGATGGTTCGTCAATTAATAAAAGTTTTGGTTTGGACATTAAGGCTCGAGCCACAGCAACTTGTTGCTGTTCGCCACCGGATAATGTTCCAGAAATTTGGCCAAGACGTTCTTTAAGAATGGGAAGGCGTTGCAATAAGTCATCAAATAAATCGCCAACTTTTGCGTTTCTTGGCGCGCCTAAAAGTAAATTTTCGCGAACTGTCAGATTTGTAAATAATCTGCGGCCCTCAGGGACAAGTGAAAGACCCATCGAAACAACCCGCTCAGTTGGCAGGTTGCTAATGTCTTGGCCATCAAATTCGATCCGACCTTGGGACTTAATCAATCCAACTAGCGCACGCAAAGTCGAAGATTTTCCAGCCCCATTAGGACCAAGGAGGGCGATTACCTCGCCCTCCTTGACCACTAAATTACTACCACGCACAGCTTTGACCGCTCCGTATGAAACGGACAAATCTGTGGTGGACAGTAGGGTTTTACTCATTTTTATAGTTGAGCCTTTGGTACGGTCGCTGGGTCTGGAGCAAATGTTCCAAACAGCGTACGTTCGCTATTTTTGATTTCGATCAATGCGATTTCGCGAATCGCCATTCGATCTCCACCTTTGTAGCTGATCGGACCAGTAATACCTTGAACGCCTTCAAGGTTTGTCCAGGCTTGCCAAATTGCTTCAGCACTACAGCTCTGAGCTGACTTGATAGCTGCTTCTAGGGTCATACCCATTTCGTAGCCAGTTACTGCATAGATAGTTTCAGGATCTTTGCCGTACTTAGCGTTGTAATCGGTGTAGAAAGTAGCCATTTTGCCTTCATTCTTTAGCACGCCTGCTGTTGTGTATAGAACACCTTCAGCAATGTCGGCTAGCGCAAGAGTAGTTGGCGAATCGATACCGTCAGTTCCAAGAACTACAGATGTAACGCCAGCACCTCTAAGTGCTTTGATGAATGTTGGGAAATCAGGTTCGTACGCAGGTGTCATGATGACATCCGGAGCAGGGCTGATCGCCTTGATCTGGTCTACGATAACGCTGAAGCTTGCTTGTCCCATACTGAATTGGCCTTCGCCAACAACTGTTCCACCATTAGCTTCGAAAGCTTCTTTGAAGAAACCTGGAAGTAAATTGGTGTACGCGCTGTCAGGTGAACCTAATGTGTAGGCAGTCTTGAAGCCCTTGTCAGTTGCATAATCAGCAAGTACTTTTGCCTGTGCGTTGTCACCAAATGCGTTTGAGAACATCCGGTCACCAACTGCAAGAGGCAGGATCGGTGAAGAACCAAACCAAGAAACAGCTGGCACGCCAGCATCTTGAGCTAACTGTCCAGCTGCGATTGATGGGTCAGCATCACCAGGTGTGATTAAGAAACTGATTTCTTGACCAAGTAATTCTGCGGCAACTGTTGCAGACTGAGCAGCATCAGAACGAGTGTCTTTTACAACATTCTCGATTGTGAATTTGCCATCTACGCCACCGGCAGCATTAACTTGTTCGGCCCACATCTCAAAACCTTCAAGATTAGGCACATCGATGTATGCAAGGCTGCCAGTTTGGCTGCTCGCAATACCAACTTTTACTGCACAAGCTTCGCCAGATCCGCCTGATGCTTCAGTCGATTCTGTATCTCCACTTGAACAAGCAGCCACGAGCATTACCGCACTGAGGCTGACGATTGATTTCATGACCAATGACGGTCGGTTTTTATACTTCACTCGCTTGCTTCCCTTCGTTGTTTATCTAGTTTGTTTCTTTAGATCGTTATGTTCGATCTTCATCGGTTGATGATTCTTCTCCCCAGCCTAAATATGCAGCGTGCACTTCAGGTAGAGCTAAGACTTCGTCTGGTTTGCCATGTGCAATTACCGCGCCATGATCCAGAACTGTTAGGAAATCACAGGCCGACTTAATCAACGTAACGTCGTGATCAATTAACAGCATGCCGACATTTGTATCGCGCATGATTTGGCGGAACTGTGCAAGTAATTCAGCAGATTCAGCCGGATTCATTCCAGCCGCTGGTTCATCAAGTAAAACAACCGAAGGTCGAAGCGCCAAAGCGCGCGCAATTTCAACACGTCGCTGATCACCAAACGAAAGTTCTCCAGCAAAACGGTAAGCGTGTTGAAGCACGCCAACTTGGTTAAGTAAATTCAAAGCAGTTTTATCAGCCGACTTAACCGATTCACCAGATGAAATACAGGCAACCACGACGTTATCAACTGCTGTCAGTTCACGGAATAGTCTGATGTTTTGGAAAGTTCGACCTAAGCCAGCGCGAGCTCGCTGCCAAGTTTTTTCACGTTTAAACAATTTGGTATCAAGCAAAATCTCAGCATTGTCAGCTTTGGTAACTCCTGTAATGCAGTTAACCATCGTTGATTTACCTGAACCATTTGGGCCGATTAATCCTGAAATCTTGCCACGCTCAACATAAATACTGGCGTTATCTAGTGCACGTAAGCCAGAAAAACTCTTTGATATTTTTGTGGCACTTAAGACTTTTTGATCATGAGCAAGCGAACTTGCAATCTTGTATTCGCCACTAACTGTTGGCGCTGCCCCTTGATAGGCAGCAACTTCCTCTGGCTCATGGAATCCCATGACGCCTTTTGGTCGCAAGTAAAGAGTCAGCAAAATAATTAGAGCTAAGCCTGCATTTGTTAGACCGAATAATCCGATACTGTCGCCGATTCGGCGAAGACTTTCAATAACGGCCATTACTAAAATAACGCCAACCACTGCGCCGGCAACCGAACCCGAACCGCCAACGATCAACATTGTTAACAGCGTCAAAGTCATTGTGAAGTAAAAATCTTTTGGTGAAAAAGCGCCCAGTAATCCGGCGTAACAAGAACCCATCGCCCCAGCAATCGCAGCCGATAAAACCCACGCTTTAAATTGGCTTTGTTGGATCCTCACACCAGCGCTAGATGCTGCAATCACATCATCACGAGATGCGCGCAGGTGAATTCCAGTTTTTGAATCCCTAAACCAGCGGGCAACTATCAAAGCAAGAATGGCAACTGTAGCTGCAACAGGAACAGTAGTGAATCTTTTAACGCCAAAGAAAGTTTGACTGCCGCGTGTGAAATCTTCAGCGCCAATTAAAGTGCTGTGCACAATAATCAAAATGCCAACTGAAGCAATAGTTGCTGAATCACGAAGTCTTGAAATAACTAACCCTGACAGCACGCCAACTAAAGTGGCCACAAATACGCCAGCCAACATTGCCAACGGGAAAGGTAAAGAGAATTGTTGCAAGCTTTCTGGCAAATTTGAAAGCGAAGTTTTCTTAACAATCGGAGTCATCGAAAGGATGCCGGTTGTGTAAGCCGAAACTCCAACAAATCCGACGTGACCAAAACTTAAGATGCCACTATTACCGCTAAAGATTTGTAACGCTAGAACACCAATCAAAAGAGTTAGCGCGTTGGTAAGTAATAGTTGAGATGACTTAGGCGAAACTGCGCCGATTAAACCAACAAGAGCAATTAAGAGCGCCCAGAAACTAGTTGAAATACGTCGTCGAGAAGTTCTAGTTTGAACCAGGCCGAGTGGAATTAAACCCAAGAAAATCCGACTCATTTCTGCTAGCTGGGAAGCCGTTAATAACTATGTATAACTGCTAATACCTCTAATGGCAATGATTTTTATGAAAAGTTATCGTCTTGTTGCCTAAACCTAGACAGCTAAATCAACAAACGGCGTGCCGTTATCCCAAAGTTTTGACGTTAAATTAAGCGTTTTAGCGATTCCAAGAATTTTCACTTTCGCACTTGGATTTAGGACCACAAACGCTCCTCCTGAAAATTCACTATCGTCGCGGCGCAAGGAGTCGGCAATTCGATCAAATGGCTGCAAGTGCGTACCGTGCCAACCAATAGTTCGGTACGTGTCAGCGCATAGTGCCATCTTTCGATGACTACCGACTGCTTGACCGACTACAGCTATATAGTGACCAACATTCCAGTCGGGGGCTGGGGCTGAAACGTTTTGACCGGAAAGGTAACCGAGAACTTGGGCTGGATTAGGTTTTCCGCCCCATAAAAATCTTGTCGCACTATTTGCAATAAACAAACACGGCTCATTCAAGTCGAATAATCCCTGAACTAGAGCCTCAATAATTTCACCAGTCCAGGCACCACTTAATGGAATTGCAACTAACTTTTGCTTAGCTAAATCATCAGTTGCTTTAACTAGGCCATCTGGTGAAGTGCCGGCCTGTTCACTGTCATCAATTCGAGGTAATTCAAGGATGTAATCATTGCGACCGGAATCCCCCGGCGGCAATGACTCGCTGGTTTGCACAGTACTTAAGATGCTGTGCGCAGCCTTGCCAACATGATCTTGCTCAACTTTCTCAGCAGCTAATGCTCGCAATGCCAAAGTGATCCAGAAAGCCCCACATAATTCATTTTTTTGTGGCATTTCGACATTATGTTCAGCAAGTATTGCTTCGGCACCTGGCAGTAATTTTATTTGAAAGTCGCTCATGGCACCCGATCGTAGCAGTCAGCTCAACGATAAATGAGAAAGTCATTGCCTTGTGAGTATTGAGATTTATGGAATTGACTAGAACTGCTTGCAAAAATATTTTATTGAGTCAAAAGAGAGAATTACTAGCAAACGTCATAAGTTGATGAACGGCTTCCGAGTACCATTGCCCCATCAAGATCGCTTTAATAGGATTGCATATAATCATCACTAATCGAGACACTTAAGGTTATACGTGGAGCGTTTAAGACCCGAAGATCCTGAATCAATAGGTCCGTGGCAAATTGTAGGACGCCTTGGTGCAGGTGGAATGGGCGAAGTTTTTATTGGGAAAAAATCAACTCAACTTGCTGCCGTTAAAATCT
>CAJBBC010000027.1 GCA_903951185.1 uncultured Actinomycetes bacterium | reverse complement strand
TCCACTTGATTTAGCTATTTTCGCTGCAGCCGTTGGCGGTGCCTGTTTTGGTTTCCTTTGGTGGAATTCAAGTCCAGCAAAAATATTTATGGGTGACACCGGCTCACTTGCTTTAGGTGGCGCTGTTGCTGCATTAGCGATTCTGACTCGCACTGAATTACTACTTGCTCTAATGGGCGGGTTATTCGTGATCGTGACATTATCGGTAATCGCTCAAGTAACTTCATTCAAATTAACTGGTCGCCGGGTACTTCGAATGGCTCCACTACATCATCATTTTGAAATGCTTGGTTGGCCAGAAGTTCAAATAGTTGTTCGTTTTTGGATTATTCAAGGGTTATTTGTGGTCATCGGAATGGCCCTGTTCTATGCCGAGTGGGTTCGTACGTGAAATCCGAAAACGTAGCGAACTTAATTCGCACCTCAGACTGGTCACAAGTGCGGGTTTGCGTAGTTGGCTTAGGAGTTGCTGGCTTCGCAGCTGCCGACGCATTAATCCAGGTGAATGCGCAAGTTGTTGTCCTTGATGCAAATCCAGGCGAAAGGCAAAAAGAACGTGCCACGTTATTAGAAATACTAGGCGCTGAAATTAAATTTGGTGACGATACTGAGTTACCTGAAAATATCGATCTGTTAGTACTTTCCCCAGGTGTTTCGCCACTTTCTCCGATTGTCGCTGCTGCTTCGGCAGCTGGGATCCCTATTTGGGGTGAACTTGAATTAGCGTGGCATTTACGCGACCCAGAGCATTTAGCACCTTGGCTTTTGGTAACAGGCACAAATGGTAAAACAACAACCACACTTATGCTTGAATCAATTTTGCGAGCGGCTGGTAAACGAACTGTTGCTGCTGGAAATATTGGCCACTCATTAGTTGAAGTTGTTATGGATCCCGAGCCTTGGGATGTAATTGCAGTGGAAGTAGGCGCACCACAACTTCCATTTATCCATTCAATTTCTCCGCAAGCTGCAGTTTGTTTAAATCTGGCACCAGACCACATTGATTTATTCGGAACTTTTGAGGCGTATCGCGCTGCTAAAGCTCGGATTTACGAACGTTGTGAAGTGGCCGCAATTTACAATATGGCTGACCCGGCCACAGTTGCCATGGTTGAACAAGCTGAAGTTATTGAAGGCTGCCGAGCAATTGGAATCACTTTAGGCATTCCAGATATCTCAATGGTTGGTGTAGTCGATGAATATTTAGTTGATCGAGCATTTCTTGAACAACGAAAAGAAACTGCACTTGAATTAGCTGAAGTAAATGATTTAGCGATTAATGCTAGGCATAATGTCGAAAATGCGTTAGCCGCAAGTGCACTTGCTCGGGCACATGGCATAGAACCAAGGCATATCCGCGATGGCTTGCGCGCCTGGAAACCTGCGGCTCACCGAATTGCACATGTGGCCACAATAAATGAAGTTACTTATATCGATGATTCAAAAGCGACAAATACGCATGCTGCCATGACTTCACTTACTGCCTATAACTCAGTTATCTGGATCGCTGGCGGGATGGCTAAAGGTCAAGACTTTGATCAACTAGTGCTTGATACGGCCAATCGAATTAAAGGGGTTGTCCTACTCGGTGTTGACCAAGAGCATATTGCCCAAGCTTTAACTAAATATGCCCCGCAAATTCCAGTCACAAAAATATCGGGCACAGATCCAGCCGTAATGGCACAGGTTGTTTCGGCTGCTACGCAACTAGCAAAACCAGGCGACACAGTCTTATTAGCGCCAGGGTGTGCCTCTTGGGATATCTATCGCGATTACTCACACCGTGGTGAAATTTTTGCGCAAGAAGTTAGAAAGTTGGAAAACTAATGGCGATTAATACTGCACCCGAAAAACGTAAATCAATCGGTGAGCACTTAGAGCATCCATACGCACACTATTACGTCCTACTTGGTAGCACTATTGGCTTACTGAGTATTGGTCTATTGATGGTTACTTCAGCTTCAACTGTCTACTCCTACCAAATAAATGATGGTAATTCTTGGACGCTAGCACTTCGACAAGCTTTCTTTGCCATCCTAGGTGTCGGAATTATGTTGCGGATTAAAACTATTCCGCTAACCACAATCCGCGGCTGGATTCCGATATTTGCATATGGAGTAATTGCCGCACTTGTTCTTGTTTTGTTAATTGGTACCGCAAAACATGGGCAGAAAAACTGGATTGAATTCGCTCCTGGTGTTCGAATTCAGCCTTCGGAGTTTGCAAAGTTAGCTGTTGTCCTTTACGGCGCACATATTTTAGAACTTAAGTCACATTTACTAAATGTTAAATATCATTTGGTAAATCCAGTTGGCATTTATTTCGTTGCAGTATTACTGCTAGTGCTAGCAGAAGGAGACGTGGGTACGTCTATTGTTCTGGCGCCAATTATGGTGGCCGCTTTTTATTACATTGGCGCGCCAATGCGAATCTTCCTAGCCCTAGGCGCCATTGGGGCAGTTGGTCTCGCCGGCTTAAGTTTCTATGCCCCATATCGTTTAGCCCGCTTCACCTCTTGGTGGAACCCAGAAGCTGATCCGCAAGGAACTGGCTTTCAGTTACTACACGGGCTTCAAGCCATGGGTTCAGGTGGACTTTGGGGACAAGG
>CAJBBC010000026.1 GCA_903951185.1 uncultured Actinomycetes bacterium | reverse complement strand
CCAGTTGCACCGAGGGTATAGAGCGCATCGGAAATCGCTTGTGGATCGACTTCACGGCCGCTTTTTTCACGCTGTTCAGTAACTCGACTCTGACTCTTCTCAAGTGTGTCAGCAGCCATTCGGAGAACTTCGGAAACATTAATCACAAATCGATAGTAACCCGAATAAGGCAGATCCGCATTTTCACTAAAAGCAAAAGATGCAGACTTTGTCAGTTAAATAGACAATTGACTATGGCCGAAATTCCGCAGTATTCGTTATCCCGCAGTGCTCGAATGGTGAGTATCCCAGCTGCACATGCCGGGCGTCGTGCGGTGGGTGCCGGCAAAGTTGCGTTCGGCAAAGATTCTGATGAAGCCAAATTAGAAGCGCAGCTAAAAACTGCGGCTCAATTATTTCGAGTAATGGGCACCTTAAAAGGTGGTGCGATGAAACTCGGTCAAATTATGAGCGTATTTGAATCATCACTCCCTGAAGAATTAGTCGGACCTTACCGAGAGTCATTGAGCAAACTTCAAGACAGCGCGCCACCAATGTCCAAACAAAGTGTCTTGAAGCAAATGAAAAAGAATTTGGGCGACAACTGGCGTGATCGATTTTTAGTATTTAATGAAGAACCAGCTGCGGCCGCCTCGATTGGCCAAGTACACAAAGCCATTTGGAAAGATGGCCGAGAAGTTGCGGTAAAGATTCAGTATCCAGGCGCAGCCGGTGCATTAATTGCCGATCTAAATTCAATTTCTCGACTGGCCAGATTTATTGGTTTAACTATCCCTGGCTTAGATGTAAAGGCATTAGTAATTGAACTCAAGGCACGAGTAGTTGAAGAGCTGGATTACATCCATGAATCTCGTGCGCAAAAACAATTTGCAAATGCCTATGAAGGTAGTAAAGATTTTTTTGTGCCGCATGTACTTTCGGCCACACCTGAAGTAATGATCACTGAGTGGGTAGATTCCAGGCCATTACTTGAGGTTATTAACTCGGGTACCAAAGAAGAGCGGGATAAGTACGGTCTACTACTACTGCGATTTTTATTATCCGGCCCGAAAGTGGCTGGACTATTACATTGCGATCCACATCCTGGTAATTTCCGAATTATGCCTGACGGCCGCATGCTGGTTTTGGATTTTGGGGCGACTGCCGAATTCCCAGATGGATTGCCAGCTTCAATGGGCCAGCTATTAAATATTGCAATGCAGGGTGACCAAGCTGGTGTTGTAGCTGGCTTGCGTGAAGCCGGATTCATTAAACCCAATATTGAATTAGATGCCTCTTCGCTAATGAACTATCTGGCGCCTTTTACCGAACCAACTTCGGTTGAAGTATTTCAACATTCGCGCGCATGGCTACAAGACTTATTTGCCAAGACGGCTGATCCACGAAATCCAGACTGGTCAATTGCATTCAAAATAAATTTGCCACCAGAGTATTTGATGATTCACCGCACTTGGATGGGCAGTTTAGGTGTCTTATGCCAGCTTGAATCTGAATTCTCTGCACAATCTGAATTTCGTTCATGGGTACCAGGGTTTACTGGCGCGTTATCCCAAGTTAATTAATAAGCGAATCAAGCCTTTAGAATTAGCAGCGAAACAATTGTTTCCCAGCGCCCGTAGCTCAATGGATAGAGCAACAGGTTTCTACCCTGTCGGCTGGGGGTTCGAGTCCCTCCGGGCGCGCTTTAATTACCAATCAAAATTTAGTAGTTCACATTTAGTAATTTAAGTTAAGTAATCCACAACACAATGATCTTCACAGTGTTTTCAAAATAATTGCCAAGACTTATTCGAAAGTTAATGATCATGCTCCGATAAGGAGTTCTTATGAATAATTCAACAATTCAAATTGTTGGCAATGTAGCAACAGATATTAGATTTAACACCACGGCAGAGGGTATTCCCGTAGCAAGTTTTCGCCTTGCAGCTACCGAGCGAAAATTTGATAAAACTACGGCTAGATGGGTCGATGGAGATGTTAACTGGTACACCGTCTCTTGTTGGCGAGCATTAGGTGAGAATGCTGCGGTCTCAATCCAAAAAGGAGATCCGGTTTATGTTTATGGTCGATTAACTGTGCATAGTTGGGAACGCGATGATCGCTCGGGCACCACATTAGATGTCACTGCAGAGGTACTTGGTCATGACTTAGGACGTGGAACAGCGGTCTTTAAGCGATCTGGTAAAGCCAATAGCGATGAGATTGAAGCTGCCGTGGCCTAAGTAGAATTGAGCCCATGGCTGAGTTCATTTATACCCTGGCAAAAGCACGTAAAGCCCACGGCGACAAAGTAATCCTGGACGACGTAACCCTTTCGTTTTTGCCTGGCGCAAAAATCGGTGTCGTCGGACCCAATGGTGCAGGTAAATCCAGTCTGTTAAAAATTATGGCTGGTATCGACAAAGTTTCAAATGGTGATGCATTTTTAAGTCCAGGTTTTACCGTTGGCATGCTTGCTCAGGAACCACATTTAGATGAGACAAAAACAGTTTTAGAAAATGTTGAAATGGGTGTTGCCGAAACAAAGGCAATGCTTGATCGGTTCAATGAAGTATCTGCACAAATGGGAGATCCAGATGCGGACTTCGATGCGCTCATGGCCGAGATGGGCACTCTGCAAGAAGCGATTGATCACCGCAATGCATGGGATTTAGATAGTCAACTAGAGCAGGCAATGGATGCACTTCGCTGTCCACCAAGTGAAGCAGATGTGAGTGTGCTTTCAGGTGGTGAGCGCCGACGCGTTGCACTTTGTAAATTACTTTTACAGCAACCCGACTTGTTGTTACTTGATGAACCAACGAACCACTTGGATGCTGAAAGTGTTAACTGGCTTGAGCAACATTTAGAAAAGTACCCAGGTACAGTAATTGCAATCACGCACGATAGGTATTTCCTAGACAATGTTGCCGAGTGGATCTTGGAATTGGACCGTGGCCGCGCTTACCCATATGAAGGTAACTACTCAACTTATCTAGAAAAGAAACAAGCTCGTCTAAAAGTTGAAGGTGCAAAAGATGCCAAACTTCAACGTCGCTTAAGTGAAGAACTTGATTGGGTTCGCTCAAATGCAAAAGCTCGCCAAACTAAGAGTCGAGCTCGTCTTGATCGCTATGAAGAGATGGCGATTGAAGCTGAAAAAACCAAGAAACTTGATTTTGAAGAAATTCAAATTCCACCGGGCCCACGTCTAGGTAACGTTGTTATTGAAGCTGAAGGCCTAACAAAAGGTTTTGGTGATCGCTTACTAATCGACAATCTTTCGTTTACGTTGCCGCGTAACGGTATTGTCGGTGTGATCGGCCCCAACGGAGTTGGTAAAACAACTTTATTCCGAATGATTGTGGCCGCCGCCGAAGGCGATACCAGTGATAAAGATACGCAGCCAGATTCTGGAAAACTTCGCGCCGGTGACACAGTGAAACTTTCATATGTTGATCAGAGTCGATCTGGTCTTGACCCAACTAAAAATGTTTGGGAAGTTGTTTCAGATGGCCTGGACTGGATCAAAGTTGGCCAAGTTGAAATGCCATCTCGCGCATACGTTGGCGCTTTTGGATTTAAAGGCCCAGATCAACAGAAACCCTCTGGCGTGCTATCTGGTGGTGAACGGAACCGCCTGAACTTAGCTTTGACACTTAAGCAAGGTGGAAATGTTTTACTACTTGACGAACCAACTAACGACTTAGATGTTGAAACACTTGGTTCTCTAGAAAATGCGTTACTTGAATTTCCAGGTTGTGCTGTGATTACATCCCACGACCGGTGGTTCCTGGACCGCATTGCTACACACATTTTGGCTTACGAAGGCGACTCACAATGGTTCTGGTTCGAAGGAAACTACGAGTCATACGAAAAGAACAAGATTGAACGCCTAGGTGCAGAAGCAGCACGGCCACATCGAGCAACCTATCGAAAGTTAACGCGTTAGTAATGCTTGAAGTTGTAGTGCCAATTCACCTACGTTGGGGTGATATGGATGTCTACGGTCACATTAATAATGTGGCGTACGCCCAATTTATGGAGCAATCTCGAGTTCAATTAATGACTGAAACCGGTTTTGAACCAAAGAATTTTTCTGAAGCGCATGTAGTTGCACGTAACGAGATTGATTACATCGCACCTTTGGAATATCAAGCAGATCCAGTACACATGTACTTATGGGTTGAGCATGTTGGTAATGCAACTTATACAGTCGGATATGAACTACGTAATGGGGAAGTAGTACATATGCGAGCAAAAACTCGAATGGTAACCGTTGATTTAGTGACAAATCGCCCAGTTCGAATCCCAGAACAAATGCGGGATTACTTAGTCAAAACTTTGCGCTAGTTATCTGGCTGATTAACCAAACTATGTGCGGCTGTAACTAAATAAGTCCAAAGTTGATCGCGTAAGTGCGGTGCTAGTTCTAATTTCGAAAGAGATTCAGACATAAGTCCTAGCCACCGATCTCGCGCTTCACTATTAATCGGAAATTCATTATGGCGCATCCTTAATCGAGGATGACCGCGTTCCTGCGAATAAGTTGTTGGACCACCCCAGTATTGGGTTAGAAACATAGTCAAACGGTGTATTGCACCATCAATATCTTCAGCTGGATACATCGGGCTGAGGACTGGATCGTTTACAATTCCTGAATAAAAACCAGTGACTAGTTGCTTAAAGAATGGGGCGCCACCCATTTCTTCGTATAAAGATTCATCCATAATCAAATTTTAGATTTCAGTAAATTACTGTGAGTAATTAGCCACACGCATGACTTCGCCGTTGCGCATGTACCAAACAACTCCTTCTTTAGATCGAAGTCGCGTTACGCGTAAACCTATTTCTTCAACAGTGCCTTGTGCTGGTCCCACATCAATAAGATCACCAACGCCGTACTGATCTTCCAAAATCATAAAAATTCCAGCTAAATAATCTTTCACTAATGTTTGGGCACCAAAACCAAGAGCAACACCAACAACCCCAGCGGAGGCCAAAATTGGACCAACATCGATACCTAAATTAGATAGCGCCATAATTCCGGCAATACTCCAGATGCTTACTGATATAACACTTTGCATTAATTGGCTAATTGAACTTGCCCGTTGTTCATATCGATTATTTTCTCCTGGTAATGAACCGGTTGGAGTTTGGTTAGTAATTGAACTTGTTGAACGGTCTTGACGCAATAACATTGCACGTTTAATAACTCTGGTTGAGGCACGGATTAAAGCAATTCGCACAAGGAATGCCAAACTAAGAATTAAGGCAATTTTCACTGGAGTACCAAGAAACCAGTCCATTAAATCTTGCATCGCAACTCCTTAATTAATAGGTACTTCAATTGTCGGGGAAAAAGCTTCATAACTGTTACTTGTTCGAATTCGACACCAAGCTTTTATTCAAATTAGCGCTGGCGTAGGCTGTTGCTATGAATTTACGACGTGCGATAGCAACGCTTAGTTCGACACTAGTAGTAGTGGGTACTTCAATTGCCCCTGTTTTGGCAGCAGATGGAAAACGCGATGATGGCGATGAGCCAGGTGTGGCGATGAGCACCACTACGGCGATCCTTTTGTTTGTACTTCTGCCACTTGCTGTCTCAGGATTAATTGCACTTTTCGTAATGGCACCAGGTTGGACTAAAGGCGCAAAGGATTCACTACAAGGTGAATACCTGGACGATCCAACCCGACGCCAAATTGAAAATTAGATTTAAACGTCAACTGACTGACAATTAAGTGAGCGTGCGACGTTATCGCGAAGCTCCTTAATTAATCGGGTTGAACCTGCATCTTTATCATTAGCTAAGAACTTATCGGCACGATTCAAAATATCCTGTGAAGCAAGTAGCGACGGGAATAGCCCAGTAGTTAGTGATTGAGCGATTTCATTTGTTCGAGTCTTCCAAATTTCTGTTAATGATTCGAAGTACTTATCTATATAGGGAACTAGTAGTTCGCGTTGATCTGGTTGAGCAAATCCACCCACAGTTGCACTAAGGATTGCATTCGGCAGGTCATCTGCCTTAACTACAGAATCCCAAGCAAGCTGTTTAGCGGCAGCACTTGGTAGCGCAGCGCGAGCAGCAGCAGCTTGACGTTGCCCACCAGCTGTATTGTCGCGCTCTAATTCATCATCAATTGCTGATGCTGGTAGCACATTTAGCGACGCAAGTCGGGAGACAAAAGCCCACCGCAAATCGGTATCTATCGCTAAGCCGGCTGGAGTATTTTTTCCAGCTAACCAAGATTGCAGTAAATCAGTGTGTGCTGACGTTCTGGCTAGGGCAATTATGTTGCGCACAAAAGTTAATTGGTGGTCGCCACCTGGCTCTGCTTTCGGAAGTTGCTTAGTAAGTACATCGATCATTTGATCGCGGTACTCGGCTCGCTTATCCGGTGCGCCAAATTGTTCGATGGCCGAACGAGCTTGGAGTAATAATTGCTGTGAAACACCAATACCCATATCCAGTAAATCTGAACGCATAATCATGTTCAGATAGTCGCCGGTTGGTAATTGCGCATCACGGGTCATATCCCAGCTAGCTGCCCAAATGAGCGCACGAGAAATACTGTCTGAAATACCATCAAGGTTTTCGGCTGCAATCTTTGCAGATTTTTCATCTAACCTAATTTTGGCAAACGTGAAATCCCCATCATTAAGCAGCAATAAATCAGCGGCCGGTTTGCCAATCAACGCAGTAACTTCAGTTCGTTCACCATCAACATCAATCTCAATAACTTCAGTTCGATCCAGTGCACTGCCTACTTTGTTATATAGTCCAACTCCAATTCGATGTGGACGAAGTAGCTGTTGAACACCACTAGGTGCCACCGGTGGCTCTTGAATTACGGTCACTGATTTATACACGCCGTTTTCAATCACAACTTCTGGTCGCAAAGTGTTTACCCCTGCAGTCTGTAACCAACGTTCAGTCCAGTCCTTTAGATTTCGGCCACTAGCTATCTCAAGTTCAACAAGTAAATCTGGAAGTTCAGTATTACCCCAGGCATGTTTCTTGAAGTACGCCCGGATACCTTCGAAGAATTTATCTTCACCAACCCAGGCAACTAATTGACGCAGTGCAGAGGCACCTTTCGCATAAGTAATACCGTCGAAATTAACTTCAACTGCATCAAGATCCACCATGTCTGCAACGATTGGATGTGTAGTGGGCAGTTGATCTTGACGGTAGCCCCAGGCTTTTCGCTGATTTGTGAAGTTAGTCCAAGCTTCAACGTATTGAGTTGCATTCGCGCTTGCTTGATGTGCTGCCCACTCGGCAAAACTTTCATTTAACCAAAGGTCATCCCACCACTTCATAGTTACTAGATCGCCAAACCACATATGGGCTAACTCATGTAACACAGTGTTCGCACGCTGTTCATATGCTGCGCGGGTAACTTTTGAACGGAAAACATAATCTTCGTGATGAGTTACACAGCCCGCATTTTCCATGGCACCGGCATTAAATTCAGGGACGAAAAGTTGATCGTATTTACCGAACGGGTAACCAACTTGAAACGCTTCTTCGAAGTATTCAAAACCTTGTTTGGTCACTTCAAATAAATCAGCTGGGTCTAAGTACTCGGCCAGAGATTTACGACAAAACAAACCAAGTGGGTAAGTGCCAAATTTTCCAGAGTATGAGTCGGTAACTTCGTGATAAGGACCAGCGACTATTGCGGTGATGTAGGTAGACATTAAGTGGGTTGGTGCAAATTCATACCTGACCACATCGGCACTAACCTTTTTAGGCGCTGGGGTAGGGCTATTACTTTGCACTTTCCAATGGGCAGGTGCTGTAACCGTAAATTGATAAGTCGCTTTTAGATCAGGTTGATCAAAACAGGCATAAACCCGGCGGGCATCGGCAATCTCAAATTGGGAGTACAAATAAATTTCATCATCAACTGGGTCAACGAAACGATGTAAGCCTTCACCAGTATTCATATATTTTGACTCACCGACCACCACCAAAGTGTTATGAGCCTTTAGACCTTGAAGATGAATACGGAAACCATCATGAGCAGATAAATCGATAGCCTGACCATTTAGTTCAATACTCGTTACAACTGGCGCAATGTAATCAACCCAAGTGGAGTTACCTTCACGAGCAGCAAACTGCATTGTTGTTCTACTCGCGAAGTTTTCGTCCTGAGTACTTAAGTCCAGTTCAATCTCGTATGACTTAACGGTCACTACGCTGGAACGTTCTTGGGCTTCTGCTCGCGTAATATTTGTACCGGACACAGACTCTCCTTATTAATAACGCTAAACCGGATATTCGGTTCAATCCCCAGTTATCCGGGATCTGATTTCAATACGTAGCGCTGGCGCTCGAGAGCGGGTGACCGGGATCGAACCGGCATGGCCAGCTTGGAAGGCTGGGGCTCTACCATTGAGCTACACCCGCGAGAATAAGCCTTTCGGCGAATCTGAATTTAGATTATCGCATTAATTCCATTAGACTTCATCAGGTCGTCGGGGCGTAGCGTAGTGGCTAGCGCGTCTGCTTTGGGAGCAGAAGACCGAGAGTTCGAGTCTCTCCGCCCCGACCATAATTTTTCTCGAAAAGTCAGGTACGTAAAAGTTAAGTAAGTAAAAGGTACTAATTAATAGGTACCTAGTTGAAGTAGGAGAGCTGTGAAAAGCGCTGTCGAGACCCTTTCCCCATCCCGCGTGAAAATTACGGTTGAAGTTCCATTCTCCGAACTTTCCGGAAGTATGGATGCTGCCTACGAGCGCATTGCTAAGACCGTAAATATTCCTGGTTTTCGTAAAGGCAAAATTCCAGCACGAATAATTGATCAAAGATTTGGCCGTGCTGCTGTCCTTGAAGAAGCTGTAAACGATGCAATTCCTAGCTCATTAGCTAAAGCTTTAGTGGAAAATAAAGTTTCTCAACTTGGTCGTCCAGAAGTAGATGTCACCAAACTTGATGAAACTGAAGGCTTAATTTTCACTGCTGAATTAGATATCCGCCCTGAATTTGAGCTGCCTAAATTTGAAACTCTAAAAGTGGTAGTCGATAACCCAGATGTAACCGATGACCAAGTTGACGAGCAACTAAAGGATTTGCGCGCCCGGTTTGGATCGCTAAAGCAAGTTGAGCGTGCAGCTAGCGACGGTGACATCTTGATGATTGATCTACGTGGCACACATGCTGGTCAAGAAGTCGAGGATATTTCTGCAAATGCGATGAGTTATGAGCTTGGTAGCGACGGAATGGTGCCAGGTTTTGACGATGCAGTTCGTGGAGCTTCAGCGCAAGATGTTCGTACATTTGTATTCACTCCAACAAATGGCGCTTGGACCGACAAAGCAATTGAAGTTGAAGTAACTGTTCGATCTGTTCGCGAACGTGAACTGCCTGAAGCAGATGATGAGTTTGCAAAAATTGCTAGTGAGTTCGACACTATTGCCGAGCTCCGCAGCGACATCCGCGAACGACTTGGCCGCTTACGTTTAGTTGAGCAGGCTTACCAAGCTCGCGACTTAACACATGACGCATTAATGGAAGCAGTTAAAGTTGAAGTTCCAGAACGCGTACTTAAAGAAGAGCTGGATGCGCATTTTGCTGATGGCCACGGGGACGAAGCACATAAAGCTGAGTTTGAACAAACCACTAGATCTGGATTTAAGAGCCGGATGATTTTAGACAAAATTTCCGAAGAACAAGGTATCCAAGTTAATGATGCTGAGCTTTCACAGTGGCTAATTAATGAAGCCCAACGTTACGGTATGGCACCTGACGCTTTTGCAGATCAACTAGTGCAGTCCGGTCAAGTTCAGGGAGCAATTGCCGAAGTGCGTCGCGTTAAGGCACTTTCAGTGGTTTTGGAAAGCGTTCAAGTATTCGATAAAGCTGGAAATAAAGTTGACCTCGAATCAGTTTTAAAGCCTAATCAATCGGTTGAAGAGTTCATCTCGGATTTTGCCGCTGATTCAGACGAAGAAAACTTCGAAGCAGACGAATAAGTCTTTTTCGGTAAATTTTCACAAAGTCGCAAGCAACGTAGAACGCTGACAGCGAAAATAGCCATGTCCACCCCGCATCAAAGCCAATCCTCATTTAAGGTTTAGTTGTTACGTCTTATTAAGGAGTCGTCTTGAGCGGTATCCAAGTCCCGGAGCTAGCAGTTCCGGAATTACGGACCCCAACACCGAATGGCCAAGGTTTTGGCGATTCAGTGTTCCAGCGCCTATTGCAGGACCGGATTATTTTTCTTGGTTCTCAAGTTGAAGATCAAATGGCAAATACTATTTGCGCCCAGATCTTGTTACTTGCTGCAGAGGATCCAGAAAAAGACATTTTTATTTACATAAATTCACCAGGTGGCTCAATCAGCGCAGGTATGGCAATTTATGACACTATGCAATTTGTTAAGAATGATGTGGCAACTGTAGCGATGGGTTTGGCCGCGTCAATGGGTCAGTTCTTATTATGCGCAGGTGCACCAGGTAAGCGTTACTCGCTACCGCACGCTCGAATTATGATGCACCAACCATCCGGTGGCATTGGTGGCACGGCGTCTGATATTAAAATTCAGGCTGAACAAATGAAGTACACCAAAAATAAAATGGCTGAGCTTATTGCTGAGCACACTGGGCAGACTCCAGAAACTATAACTGAGGATTCAGATCGTGACCGTTGGTTTACGGCTGAGCAGGCTAAAGAATACGGTTTCGTAGATCACGTTGTTCGAAGTGCTCGCGATGTAGCCGGTGAAGGTGGAACAGCATAATGAATAATTTCGACTACTCGCCGCAATCTCGTTACATTCTGCCTAGTTACATCGAGCGCACTCCACAAGGTATTCGTGAATACAACCCGTACGCAAAACTCTTCGAAGAACGCATTATTTTCCTAGGTGTTCAAATCGATGATGCTTCAGCCGACGATGTAATGGCTCAACTATTAGTGCTTGAATCACTTGACCCAGAGCGCGATATTCAGATTTACATCAATTCACCAGGCGGTTCATACACAGCTATGACTGCTATCTACGACACAATGCAATTTGTTAAATGCGATGTTCAGACGGTTTGTTTAGGCCAAGCTGCTTCGGCTGCGTCAGTATTACTTGCCGCAGGCACACCGGGTAAACGCTATGCCTTGCCACATGCTCGAGTTTTAATCCATCAGCCATACACCGAAGGTGGCGGCCAAGGTTCAGATATTGAAATTCAAGCTAATGAAATTTTGCGGATGCGCGATGAGATGGAAACTATTTTCTCAAAGCACACTGGTAAAGATTTAGCTGACATTCGTCGCGACATTGAGCGGGATAAAATTCTGACTGCAGAACAAGCCAAGGAATACGGCATTATTGACCAGGTTCTGTCTACTCGTGTCCCACTTAAGTAACTAACCAAACTAAACCCTTGGTTCTTGGGCGTGTACGCCCTGCGATTGTCATCAACTCGAGATATTGTGGTTAAACGCCCGAGCCCGTCGGGTAAACACTTATTCCCCCAGGAGGTGCGACACCATGGCTCGAATTGGCGAAGGTGGCGACCTGTTGAAGTGTTCGTTTTGCGGTAAAAGCCAAAAGCAAGTTAAGAAATTAATTGCTGGACCTGGTGTTTACATCTGCGACGAGTGCATCGACCTTTGTAATGAAATTATCGAAGAAGAGCTCGGCGAAAGCGTAAACCTTGGCTGGGATGAACTTCCAAAGCCGCGTGAAATTTATGCGTTCCTTGATCAATATGTAATCGGTCAAGATGTTGCTAAACGCTCACTATCGGTAGCTGTTTACAATCATTACAAACGAGTTCAAGCGGGCGCAAACGAATCAACTCGTGAAGAAACAGTTGAATTAGCTAAATCAAATATTTTGTTACTTGGCCCAACTGGTTCAGGTAAAACACTTTTAGCCCAGACTTTAGCTCGAATGCTTAACGTACCTTTTGCAATTGCTGATGCAACAGCATTAACTGAAGCCGGTTACGTTGGCGAGGATGTCGAAAACATTCTGCTGAAACTTATTCAAGCAGCAGATTACGACGTCAAAAAAGCTGAAACTGGTATTATCTACATTGACGAAATCGATAAAGTCGCTCGCAAGAGTGAAAATCCATCGATTACTCGCGATGTTTCAGGTGAAGGTGTTCAGCAAGCTCTATTAAAAATTCTTGAAGGCACAACTGCATCAGTACCACCACAAGGTGGCCGCAAGCATCCACATCAAGAATTTATTCAAATCGATACCAGCAACGTCCTTTTCATTGTCGGTGGTGCATTTGCTGGGCTTGATGAAATTATTCGTCAACGGATCGGCAAGAAAGCTTTAGGCTTTACCGCCACAGTTGAAGTTGAAGAGATGAGTGAGACTGATATTTTCTCGCATGTTATGCCTGAAGATATGTTGAAGTTCGGCATGATTCCAGAATTCATTGGTCGTCTCCCAGTATTCACTTCAGTGGCTCAACTGGATCAAGCAGCATTAGTTGCAGTTCTTACAGAACCTAAGAATGCACTTGTTCGTCAGTACCAAAAACTATTTGATCTTGATGGTGTTGAGCTTGAATTCACTAAAGATGCACTTGAGACTGTTGCTGATCAAGCTATTCTGCGCGGTACCGGTGCTCGTGGTTTGCGAGCGATACTCGAAGAAGTACTACTTCCAGTTATGTACGACATCCCAAGTCGCGAAGATGTAGCGCGAGTTGTGATTAACCGCGAAGTTGTTCTTAAGAATGTAAATCCAACGTTGATCCCTCGTGAAGCACCAGCTGCAAAGCGTGTGCCAAAAGAAAAATCAGCTTAGTAACTGATCAAGATTAATCAAGAACTTGCTGGCGCGAGTTCGATCTCAATTTGGATAGTTGAATTTGAGGTTGGGCTCGCGCTTTCAATTTTTTTAGATTCAACATAAACGAAGTCTGAATTTACGCGACCGGCAGCCCGCAAGTCTGCGGCAACGAGTTTAATCTGAGCAATCACTTCAGCTGGGGCAGAAATTACTGCTTTAGATATCTCGGCTTTCATTGAAACTTTTGCTTCACTTTTTACTTTACGCAGTTGCGAGATAACTTCAGCTGTTACAGCCAGAACTGAACTATCGCCACCATAATCACGAAGTGGGGCAGCAGTTGGCCAGCTTGAATTGTGCACTGACCCTTCTTGCCACCAAGCCCATACTTCTTCAGTAACAAAAGGAAGGAATGGCGCAAAGAGTTTTAGTAAAGTCTCGAGCGCAATATTTAATGTTGCTTTTGCTGAGTCAGCTTCAGCTTGTCCCTGCAGACCATACGCCCGATCTTTAACTATTTCAACATGGTCATCGGTAAAAGCCCAGAAAAAAGTTTCAGCTTGTTCAAGTGCTTTGGTGTAATTGAATTGTTCAAACGCTTTAGTGGATTGATCCACTACATCAGCAAGAGCAGCCAGTAAAGCTTTATCTAGTGGATTTGTAATTGCAGTACTCGGGGCCACCCCTTGCATCAAAGTGAATTTACTTGCATTCAAAATCTTGGTGGCTAAACGACGACCAATTTTCATTTGACCAACGTCAAAAGCGGTATCAGTTCCCGGACGGCCGCTGGCTGCCCAATAACGCACACCGTCACTTCCGTGCTCATCGAGTAGATCCAGTGGTGTAACAACATTGCCTTTGGACTTGCTCATTTTCTTGCGATCCGGATCTAGAATCCAGCCACTTATTGAGGCATGTTTCCAAGGGAGAACATCTTCTTCGAAATGTGCTCGGACAACAGTGCTAAATAACCAAGTGCGAATAATCTCATGTGCTTGCGGACGAACATCGAATGGAAAAACTCGTTTCCATAAATCATCATCAACTGTCCAACCACCAGCAATCTGCGGAGTTAACGACGATGTTGCCCAAGTATCCATCACATCAGGGTCACCGATGAATCCATTTGCTTGACCTCGTTGGGTTTCAACGTAACCGGCCGGTAAATCAGTAGAAGGATCAATCGGCAGAAGCGAATCATCTGGAGTAAGTACTTGATCCCAAATTGGGTTTCCTTCGCCATCAAGCGCGTACCAAACAGGAACTGGGACACCAAAGAAGCGTTGGCGTGAGATTAGCCAATCTCCATTTAGGCCCTCAACCCAGTTTTGGTAACGAACTTTCATGTGATCTGGATGCCAAATAATATTTGTGCCGCGTTCAACTAATTTGGCACGCAATTTTTCATCGCGTCCACCATTGCGGATGTACCACTGACGTGTGGTAACAATTTCAAGTGGCTTGTCACCTTTTTCGAAGAATTTAACAGGGTGAGTGATTGGCCTTATCTCACCTTCAAGGTCACCAGATTCTCGAAGTAGCTCTGCTATTTTTTCTTTTGCACTATGTGCAGTTAATCCAGCAAGCGAGGCATAAGCAGTTTTACCAGCGGTGCTAGTAATCCAATCTGGCGTCTCCGGAAGAATGCGACCATCCCAACCAATAATTGGGCGAGTAGGTAATTGAAGTTCACGCCACCAAATTACGTCAGTGGTATCGCCAAAAGTACAGATCATTGCAATTCCAGAACCTTTTTCTGGATCAGCTAAATGATGCGCGACTACAGGAACTGCAACACCAAATATTGGAGAAGTTACTGTCGAGCCAAATAGCGGCTTGTAGCGATCGTCATCAGGATGAGCAACTAAGGCCACAACTGCAGGAATTAACTCTGGTCTAGTTGTTTCAATGAAAAGCGGGGAACCATCTGCCTTTTTAAATGAAATCCGATGATAAGCACCTGGGCGTTCACGATCTTCAAGCTCAGCCTGGGCAACTGCCGTTTTAAAAGTTACATCCCAAAGCGTTGGTGCTTCAGTTTGATATGCCTCATCTCTGGCTAAGTTTCGTAAGAATGCGCGCTGTGAAATCGCGCGAGCATTTGAGTCGATCGTTTGATAAGTCATTTTCCAGTCAACGCTTATTCCTAAACGCCGCCAGAGTTCTTCAAAAGCCTTTTCGTCTTCAATTGTTAGACGTTCACATAGTTCGACAAAATTACGTCGAGAAATTGCGATCTGGTCTTTTCCTGGTTCACTCGGTGGCTCAAAATCAGCGTTATAAGGTAGCGATGGATCGCAACGAACACCAAAGTAATTTTGGACTCGACGCTCCGTTGGTAAACCGTTATCGTCCCAACCCATCGGGTAAAAAACTTTTTTCCCGTTCATTCGCTGGTAACGAGCGATGCAATCAGTATGTGTGTAAGAAAAAACGTGCCCAACATGCAAAGAACCTGAAACTGTTGGCGGAGGAGTGTCGATTGAGAAAACTTGATCTCGGTTGGCCGTGCGATCAAACGTATAAGTTCCGGAAGATTCCCAGACTGATGCCCACTTGCTGTCGATTCCATCAAGTGTTGGTTTTTCGGGCATCTGATCGGTGGTCATGAGCCTTAATTCTACGAGGTGATTTATACCTAGAATTAACCTATGAACTCCTCCTCAATTGACCAACTTGCTCGAGTTGAGGAAGTTCTAGAATCCAGGCAACCAGAGACCATTATTGAGCCAAGTCTGGACCGGATCAGTAAATTAATGCACCTATTGGGTGACCCTCAACTGGCTTATCCAGTAATTCATATCACTGGCACAAACGGGAAAACTTCGACTTCCCGAATGATTGAAAGCCTGTTGCGTGAAATGGGTTTAAACACTGGATTAGTGACCAGCCCGCACCTACATCAAGTGACTGAGCGAATTCGATTAAATGGTGAACCAATTTCAGCAGAACGCTTTGTCGAAACTTACGATGAAATTGAACCTTTCCTAGCTTTGGTGGATGTCGAGAGTCTGGCCAACGGTGGCCCAGCGATGAGTTATTTCGAAGTACTTACTGGGATGGCATTTGCAGCTTTTGCTGATGCACCAGTTGATGTGGCAATCATTGAAGTTGGTATGGGCGGAACTTGGGATGCGACCAATGTTGTCGTGCCTGATGTTGTCGTAATTACACCAATTGGTTTAGATCACGCTGACTACTTAGGTGACACTATCGAGCTAATCGCACGGGAAAAGTCAGGGATTATTAAAACGGGTTCAATTGCAATCCTGGCCCCACAAGTTCCAAGTGTTGCTGAAATATTATTAGCTCGAGCAATTGAAGTTGATGCTGTCGTTGCTAGACAAGGTGTTGAATTTTCGGTTCGTGATCGTGCCCTTGCAATTGGTGGACAAGTTTTAAGTCTTGATGGATTAAATGGAACTTATGAACAAGTGCTATTACCGCTATTTGGTGAGCATCAAGCCACTAACGCTTCGCTAGCTTTAGCAAGTGTCGAAGCTTTCTTTGGTGGCACAACTCAATTGAATGAACTTTCGGTTAGAAGTGGATTTGGTTCTGCAACTTCGCCGGGTCGATTAGAAGTTGTTAGACGCAGCCCAACTGTAATTGTGGATGCTGCGCATAATCCGCATGGAGCAGCTGTGTTAGCAAGTGCTTTGCAAGAGTCGTTTACTTTTGATCACATTATTGGAGTTATTTCGGTAATGGCTGATAAAGATGTGCGCGGTGTACTCGAAGCACTTGAGCCAGTAATGCAAGAAGTTGTAGTCACCACAAATGGTGCGCCGCGAGCCATGGGTGTTGCTGAAATAACTGAACTTGCCGAATTGGTTTTTGGCGCGGAACGAGTGCGTAGCGCACCAAGTTTAAGTTCAGCAATAGATATGGGAATTGAACTTGCTGATGCGGCGGGTACATCTGGCGTAGGTGTTGTGATCACTGGTTCCGTTGTCACGGCTGCTAGAGCTCGCGCATTAACTGGACATTTTGAGGCGCAGTAATGGTAGTTAATTTATGAAAGTTATGGGGAGCGCCACATTATTTTTTGAAGCAATTGTGATTGGTCTTACGATGCCGGTGGCAATAGCTATTTACGGTGTTCCAAAAAGCCAAGCAATCTGGACTGCAGTTGGCTTAATGACATTGTGCTTTGCTGCAATCGGCGCAATCCGCCGAGAACGTCGAGTTGCCGTGGTAACTGGAACTTTTGTTCAAGTAGTTGTATTAATCAGCAGTATCTGGGTTCGGCCCATGCTTTTTCCTGGATTAATTTTCACAATCGTGTGGCTATTAGCCGTTAAATTAAGCGAAAAGACTCCTGCCTAAATTCGTCTAAGATTAAGAACATGTCTGAACGCACACTTGTATTAGTTAAACCAGATGGTGTCGAACGTGGCCTCATTGGTGAAGTTATCGGTCGAATCGAACGCAAAGGTTTCAAAATTGTTGCCCTTGAATTACGTACCCTCGATCGCACGATTGCGGAAACTCATTATGGTGAGCATGCAGATAAGCCATTTTTTAAAGATTTAGTTAACTTCATAACCGGTGGTCCACTAGTGGCTGCCGTAATCGAAGGTACGCAAGCAATTACCGCATGGCGCGCAATGATGGGTGCGACTAATCCAGTTAATGCGCCACTTGGAACTATTCGCGGAGATCTAGCAACAGAGACTCAATTTAATGTTTCACACGGTTCAGATTCACCAGAATCTGCAGCTCGCGAAATTAAATTATTCTTTCCAAACCTTTAAAGAGGCCATATGAGCGTCCAGTCAGTTTTCCCACAGCTGGAAAAATTACTGCCTAAAGTTCAAAAACCGGTTCAGTACGTCGGTGGTGAACTAAATGCAGTAGTTAAGCCTTGGGATGACGTTTTAGTTCGCTGGTGCTTGATGTATCCGGACGCATATGAAGTAGGTATTCCTAATCAAGGCGTGCAGATACTTTATGAAGTATTAAATGAACGAGCTGACACATTATGTGAACGCACTTACGCTGTTTGGCCAGATCTTGAAAGTTTGATGCGTGAACATAAAGTTCCACAATTCACCGTTGATGCACATCGACCAATAGGTGCGTTTGATCTTTTTGGTGTCTCATTTTCAACTGAGTTGGGCTATACAAATATGCTCAATGCAATTGATTTAGCCGGTGTACCAATTCATTCGATTGATCGTGGTGACAATGACCCGATAGTTGTAGCAGGTGGACATGCTGCATTTAATCCTGAGCCAATTGCAAACTTCATTGATGCTGCAGTACTTGGCGATGGGGAGCAGGCTGTTTTAGCAATTACCGATATCGTGGCTGCTTTCAAAAAAGAAGGTAGTCCAGGTGGTCGAAATGAACTTTTACTTCGCTTAGCAAAGTCTGGCGTTGCATACATACCTAAGTTTTATGATGTTGAATATCTGCCAGATGGTCGAATCCGCCAAGTAAAAGTAAATGAACAAGGTGTGCCATGGCGAGTTGCTAAACACACTGTGATGAATCTTGATGAGTGGCCATATCCAAAAGCACCACTGGTTCCAATTGCTGAAAGTGTGCATGAGCGAATGAGTGTGGAAATTTTCCGCGGTTGTACTCGTGGTTGTCGATTCTGCCAAGCTGGCATGATCACTCGACCAGTACGTGAGCGTTCAATGACCACCATTGCCGAAATGGTTGATAACGGATTGAAGAAAACAGGGTATGAAGAAATTGGCTTACTGTCCCTGTCGAGTGCAGACCATAGTGAGATTGCTGAGCTTGCAAAAGGTTTGGCTGACCGTTACGAAAATACCCAAACTTCACTCTCGCTGCCATCAACCCGAGTTGATGCTTTCAATATTGATTTAGCAAATGAGTTGTCTAGAAATGGTCGTCGAAGCGGACTTACTTTTGCGCCTGAGGGTGGTAGCGAAAGAATTCGCAGAGTTATTAACAAACAAGTTTCTGAAGAAGATTTAATTAGAACAGTAACTGCTGCTTATGCATCTGGGTGGCGTCAAGTAAAGCTTTATTTCATGGTTGGCTTACCAACTGAAGAAGATGAAGATGTATTGCAAATTGCCAAGTTAGCGCATGAAGTAATTAAAGCTGGACGCGAAGCATCCGGTCGAAAAGACATTAAGTGCACTGTTTCTATTGGTGGCTTTGTGCCAAAACCACACACACCATTCCAGTGGGCAGCCCAGTTAGATCACCCAACAACTGACTCTCGACTTTATAAATTACGTGAAGCAATCCGCTTAGATAAAGAATTCGGCAAAGCAATTGGCGTTCGTTATCACGATGGAAAACCAGGCATAGTCGAAGGTATTTTGTCGCGTGGAGATCGTCGAATCGGAAAAGTTATTGAACAAGTTTGGCGAGATGGTGGTCGCTTCGATGGTTGGAGTGAACATTTCTCATTTGAAAAGTGGATGAATGCAGCGCAGATTGCACTTGCTGATGAACCAGTTGATGTCGATTGGTACACAGTGCGGGAACGCGAACTATCTGAAGTTTTACCTTGGGACCATTTAGATTCAGGTCTAGATAAAGAATGGCTTTGGGACGATTGGCAAGATTCACTTTCAGACGTGGAAGTCGATGATTGCCGCTGGACACCTTGCTTTGATTGTGGAGTCTGCGACCACATGGGTACCGAGATTCAAGTAGGTCCGACTAACCAAGTTATTTTGCCGCTACCTACATTTCCTTCTCCAGTTCTCCAGAAAGCAGAGTTAGAAAACCAGGTTGTTGTAAGTGGCGCGTGACCCAGGTCGGGAAATAGTTCCAGCAGTTCAAAAATTACGAGTACAACATGCAAAACGTGGCCCACTTCGCTTTACTTCACATCGCGACTTTCAACGGGCGTTTGAACGAGCTTTAAAGCGCGCCGAAGTACCGATGGCTTATAGTGCCGGATTCTCACCACACCCAAAAATTTCTTATGCAAATGCAGCGCCTACTGGAGTAGCGAGCGAAGCCGAGTATGTCGAAATTGGCGTAGTCGAAGTATGCGACCCCAAAAAAGTACTGGCAGCTTTGGATCGAGTTTTACCTCCCGGCCTTGATGTGATCGATGTAGTGCAAGCCAATTCACCAGATTTCGTAGCAAGACTGGAAGCTAGCCACTGGAAAATTGAATTACCAGGTGTGGCGTACGCGGCACTTGAAGATGCAGTTACGAAGTTCCTGGCCGCCTCAGAAGTATTAGTTGAGCGGATGACTAAGTCGGGATTACGGACTTTTGATGCCAGAAATGCCGTAATTCGTGGGGTAACTGAGAGCGGCTCAGACTGTGCGATACTTCTAGTAGTCGTTCGGCATGGCGTGCCAGCAGTTCGACCGGACGATGTTCTAGTAGCTCTAACTAAAGTTGCGGACTTGGCAGTAGAAATCCCAGCGCGGATTACTCGATTAGCCCAGGGCCCAATACTTGAAGATGGTTGGTCAGTCGGCGATCCTTTCGCCTTAGACCGTATCCACTAAAAAGTTTGTAGCTCGAATATCGTCACTACATAGGCTTATGCGTCCCTAGGACGTGGGTGATCGCTCACCTTTTGCGTTATCGCAAAAAGTGAGTGCGATAGGAGAACGACAATTATGTCGGATGAAGAAGTAACTAAACCAAAGCGTCGCGCCGCCGGAAGACCGGCTGGTCCACCGGTTGATGACAAAGTATCGGCAACTGCTGAACCAAAAAAAGCAGCCAAAAAAGCACCGATCGCTGCACCATTATTCCAAGCAGCACCACTTGAATCTGTGCCGCTTAAAAAGGGTGGCGGTAAAAAATCAGCACCTAAAAAAGTTATTGCGAAAGCCAAGCCAGCGGACGGCGATACTGCAGAGAAGCAAGATGCTGACTCAAGTGATGAGCGAACAAATAACCGTCGCAATCGCAATCGTCGTGGTGGAAAAGGCAAGAATAAGAACACTAAGCCAGATAACACCGATGAGGAATTAACTGGCAACGATGATTCAGATGATTCAAACGGTGAAGATAGCGACAACGGTGATGCAAAGGCAACCCATAAACGCAGTCGTAAACGTGCTCGCGATGGAGCTAGTGATACCGAAGCTGGCTCAACTCGGATGGATGCAAAACGCCAACGCCGTCGTGACGGTCGGGACTCCGGTCGCCGAAGAGCACCGATTCTGACTGAATCAGAATTTTTAGCCCGACGTGAAAATATCGAACGCGTCATGGTTGTTCGACAAAAAGGTATTCGCACCCAAATCGCCGTACTTGAAGATGGCGTACTTGTTGAGCATTACATTAATCAACAAAGTAGTGGGTCATTAATTGGCAACGTTTATTTAGGTCGAGTACAAAATGTTTTGCCAGGTATGGAAGCTGCATTCGTTGACATTGGCAAAGGTCGAAATGCGGTACTTTATGCTGGCGAAGTTAACTGGGATGCCAGTGGACTTGATGGGCAACCAAAACGAATTGAAACAGCGCTTAAAACTGGCGACACCGTATTAGTACAGGTGACTAAAGATCCAGTTGGTCAAAAAGGTGCACGCTTAACAAGTCAGATTTCAATGCCAGGTCGCTTCTTGGTTTACGTACCGAATAATCCAATGACTGGTATTTCGCGAAAACTTCCAGACCGTGAGCGTTCTCGACTAAAAAGTATTCTGAAGCAGGTTGTGCCAGAAAATGGTGGCGTAATTGTTCGTACTGCTGCCGAAGGCGCAAGTGAAGAAGAATTACGCAGCGACGTATCTCGACTTATTGCTCAATGGGAAGACATCGAACTTAAATCTAAATCGGCAACACCACCAACAATGCTTTACGGTGAACCTGATATTTCAATCAAGGTTGTTCGAGACATTTTCAACGAAGATGTTAAGAAATTAATTGTTTCTGGTGATGACGCTTGGGATACTGTCGAAAATTACGTTAAGTATGTAGCCCCAGATTTAGTTGATCGGCTAGAAAAGCACATTGGTAATGCTGATGTGTTTAACGAATATCGAGTTGATGAGCAATTAGCTAAAGCACTAGACCGAAAATTTTATTTACCTTCAGGTGGCTCATTAGTTATCGATCGTACTGAAGCTATGACGGTGGTTGACGTTAACACCGGTAAATTCATTGG
>CAJBBC010000025.1 GCA_903951185.1 uncultured Actinomycetes bacterium | reverse complement strand
TATGGTTACTCTTAGTTTGGCCGGATTTAATACACCACGTGGGTTTGGTGACCACCAACTAATTACGTTTGGACTCTCAATGGCGTCCAGTGGCATAGGGAAAATTCCACGTCGGTATGCCGCCAAAATAACTTGTGCATTCCAATTACTTCCATCAACAACAAGTTTGGGCCAAATTCCGCCAGGAGTGAGCGCTACTGGTTCACCTGTTGTATCGAATTGACCTACGGCAATTAAATCTTGGTCTGCTGGCGCATTTGCTAAATCTGGGAAATCAAAATCATCCATTGCAAATTAGCCAATAAGTTGATTTAAAGATGTGGTGTGATTTCGGCTGCAGCTTGCTGACCATAAGCGGCTTCAAATCGGTCAATAAATATTGATTTTTCCAGCTCGTATTCCTGGGTACCAACAGTCTCAATAACATAAGTAGCTAAAAGCGCACCAACCTGAGCGCAGCGCTCTAAATCAAGTCCCCAACTTAAACCAGTTATGAAGCCAGCTCGAAATGCATCTCCCACGCCAGTTGGGTCTTTAATCTGCTTCTCTTGGGCTACTGGAACCCTTAGATCTAAGCCTTCTTTTGATTGAATGTGGACGCCATTTTTACCAAGAGTGGTAACGCGTACCCCAACTTTTTCCAGGACCTGATTAGCCGACCAACCAGTTCTTTCTTCAATTAACTTGGCTTCGTACTCGTTATTAAACAGATATTTGGCACCTTCAACTATTTGAATAGTCTGCGCGCTATCTAATCTAGGCAATTGTTGTGATGGATCTGCGATGAATGCGATTCCATCTTTTTTGCAAGCTGTTACATTCTTAATCATCGCTGTTGGATCATCTGCGCCAATTAGAACTAAGTCAATTCCGCCAACTTTGTTTGCAATCTGCGCAATGTTTATTTCAGCAGACTCGCTCATGGCACCAGGATAAAACGATGCGATTTGATTCTGTTCTAAATCGGTTGTGCACATAAACCGTGCGGTATGGGCAGTGGTTGAAACATGGACATGATCGCAATTAACCCCAACACGCTCTAGCCACTCTCGGTATTCGGCAAAATCGTGCCCAACGGCTGCAATCAATATCGGCTTTTGTCCAAGTACGCCCATACTGAAACAAATATTGGCAGCCACGCCACCTCGGCGAATCTGTAAATCGTCAACTAAAAAAGACAGGGAAACATTATGTAGTTGGTCTGCCATTAATGAGTCATTGAACTTTCCTGGGAAAGTCATTAAATGGTCAGTAGCTACTGATCCCGTAATTCCGATATGCACAATTACTGACTCTAACTAAAACAACCCGCAGCCGGAACACCGACTGCGGGTTGAAGTAGAAGTTTCTTTAGTGGAAAGAATCCCCACAGGCACATGAGCCAGTGGCATTTGGATTATCGATAGTAAAGCCTTGCTTTTCAATAGTGTCCACAAAATCAATAACCGCTCCACCTAGGTAAGGAACGCTCATTCGATCAACCACTACGCCCACGCCACTAATTTCCTGACGAACGTCGCCATCTAAGTTGCGGTCATCGAAAAATAATTGGTAACGAAGTCCAGAGCAACCACCAGGTTGTACGGCAATGCGAAGGTTTAAATCATCGCGACCTTCTTGCTCTAATAATGCGCGAACTTTATTAGCTGCAACATCAGTTATAACTACTGATGATTCTTGAGTAACTTCGGTGGTCATGACACTCCTGATAAAACTCGGTACCTGCTTAGTTTACAAGAGTTCTTAGTTATTCGGCATCTGCAGATGTCTATTTCAAGGTTGGCCGACGGCCCCAGGTTTTAGCCACTCGGCTAGTTAATTGGGCTAAAACCGACTCAGGTTCAGCCATTGCTAGGTCTTTGCCGAATACTTCAGACATTGAATAAGCCGAATCTATCCCAGCGGCTGAGCATTCACGCTTACCAAGTCGAACTTCGCCGGCAATCACCACACACGGTTTGCCAACTGCAGCGCTATGACTGGCAACTCCAACGGCAACTTTGCCACTCAAACTCTGATCGTCTAGACAGCCTTCACCGGTAATGACTAAATCTGCTTGCGAAATTTTCTGATCCAAACCAACAATGTTCATAATAGTTTCGATACCAGCCAAGCGAGTTGCGCCCAAAAGTAGCAGTCCGTAGCCCAAACCACCGGCCGCGCCGGAGCCGATTGCAACAGCCGGATCTTTACCATCACTTCTTCGGCCACCGGCAGCTGCGAAATTTTCGAGAGCTCCCTCGAGAAGCATTACTGCGGCATCATCCGCACCTTTTTGTTTAGCAAAAGTTGCCGTCGCACCACGAAGTCCCAGTAAGGGATTATCTACGTCACTTGCACAAATAAGTTCAACGCCATCAATCGCTGTTAATGCTGCAGCTAATTTCAATTCGGAAATATTTTTTAATGCCAATCCACCGCTAACTAAATCAACGTCAGCAGTTGCACCAAGAGCTGCCAACATGCCAGCACCACCATCATTGGTGCCACTGCCGCCTAATCCAATTGTTATTTGAGTTGCCCCATTAGCCATAGCCGCCAAAATTAATTCGCCAACACCAAATGTTGTTGTATGCAATGGATTAAGTTGAGTAGCTGGAATTAAGTGCAGACCGCAGGCCAAACTTGATTCAATCCAAGCTTGTTTCCCAAGCGCAGCAAACTGGGCTGGCACTTTTTCGCCTAATGGACCGGTGACTACCGCAGGTATCTCTTGGGCACCCAGAGCTGAAACGATTGCGCTGACAAATCCTGGTCCACCGTCTGAAAGTGGAGCCAAATCGATAACATCATGCGGAAATTGAGACTGCCAACCAGATTTAATTGCTTGGGCTGCTTGGGCTGAAGTCATCGTGCCCGTAAAACAATCTGGGCTGACCAAAATGCGCATAATCGGCAGGTTAGCATTAAGGATTATGAACTCCGATCAGAATCAATCTAATTCCGGTAAAGGCCGCCCAACTCCTAAACGTAAAGATGTCGAGAATTCTCGCAAACAAGGTTTTGGCTTACCTCGAGGTAGTAAAGAAGCGCGAAAGGCAAGTAAAGAGCGCGCTCGTCAAGCCAGGGTTGAAGCGCGAGCTGGATTAGTCGCCGGTGATCCGCGCTACTTCCCGGCACGTGATGCTGGTCCAGTTAAAGCTCGAGTGCGAGATTTTATTGACGCCCGTCGCACAATTGGCGAAGTTTTCGTTATTGTGGCTTTTCTGGTTTTGGCGCTTGGTTTAGTCAACAACGCCCAGTTACAGTCCATAGTTGTTTTTGCGTGGTCTGCAGTATTACTACTAGTAATCGTTGATACCACGATTGTTGGATTCCTCTTATCTCGCACACTGAAAAAAGAATTTCCAACTAAAGCAGAACGTCGAGGCGCAATTTCATATGGAGTCCTACGCGCTTTGCAAATAAGGAAATTTAGAATTCCACCGCCGCGAATTGGCCCAGGTGGCAAGCCAGTTAAGTCTAAAAAGAAATAACTTTGACTCGCCAGTCCAGTGCCTAAGTGACACAAGCCAACCAGCTACATACTTCTTAAAGGCTTGTGCTACGTTTACTTAACTGCATTACCAGCGAAGTCCGGTGAAATTCCGGCGCTGTCCCGCAACTGTGATGTGCGAAAGCACTAGCCAGGTCGCCTGGGAATGTGGATCGAAAAAACTCTCGAGGAAGAGTTCGTCGCTTCACTCCTTTTGTGATCGCCGAGTTTTTCTTCGGCTACAAAGGAGAACTAATGTTCAAAAAAACTGTAGCCGTCGTATTAAGTGCACTAGTACTTACTGCCTGCGGCTCGTCTAATAGCGAAGTCACCGAAACGAAAGCGCCGACTTCGGCGAATTTTCCGGTAACTATCAATAACAATGGGATCGATGTTGTTATCACCGAACAACCAGATGCAATTATCTCGCTCTCCCCGACTGCAACTGAGATGTTGTTCGCAATCGGCGCTGGTGATCAAGTAATTGCTGTTGATGATCAGTCAACATATCCAGCGGAAGCGCCAATTTCAGACTTATCTGGATTCACTCCAAATATCGAAGCTATTGTGGCCAAGCAACCAGATCTAGTTGTAGTTAGTAACGACATAGATAATGTAATTTCGGCTTTGCAATCTGCTGGCGTGCCCGTGCTGCTAGAAAGTGCAGCGGCAACACTAGAAGATACTTACGCACAAATTGCTGAATTAGGGTTAGCAACTGGGCAAGTAACAGGCGCCGATGAGTTAATCATGTCGATGAAATCTGACGTGGATACAGCGCTTAAGTCACTTACGAACCCACTGAGTGAATTAACTTACTACCACGAACTTGATCCGACTTTATATTCAGTCACCTCCGCAACATTTATTGGACAGTTATACGCCTTAGCTGGACTTGAAAATATTGCTGATGCTGCGCCTGATGCCGAAAGTGGCTATCCACAGTTATCCGCTGAGTACATCGTGAAAGCTGATCCCGATTTAATTTTCTTAGCTGATACAAAATGCTGCAGCGTTACGCAAGCTGAGCTTGCAGCCAGGCCAGGTTTTATGGCGCTTAGCGCAATAACAGCTAATTCAGTTGTTGAATTAGATGATGATGTAGCAAGCCGCTGGGGTCCACGGACAACTGAGATGCTGACAGCGATTGTAAATGCGGTTAATAAATTAACGGCAGCTCAGTAAGAGCGAACTGAAAAGTAATCCAATGACAACTACTGCGAGTGTGCGAAAGCTGCCAAGACTTACTTGGCCGCTAAGTGTATTCGCAGTAGTTGTCGCAATATTGATTGGACTTGGCGTAGGGGCAGTATCAATTCCGCCAATTGATGCCTTACGCGAAGTACTCTCACAACTAACGAACGATCGGATCCAAAGTTCGCTTAGTCCTACTGAAGCAACAATTATTTGGGATTTACGTTTACCTCGGGTAATTCTGGCGCTAGTTGTTGGTTCAATGCTGGCAAGTGCTGGCTGTGCATACCAAGGTGCATTCCGTAATCCGCTGGCAGATCCTTATCTACTAGGTGTCTCAGCCGGCGCTGGGCTTGGCGCCACAATTGTTATTTTTACTCGCGTAGATACTTCACGCTGGGAACTTCCACTTGCTGCCTTTGTCGGTGCGCTCGGCGCTGTACTTCTAACTTATTTACTTGGTCGATCAGCAATAGTAGGCCGCTCCTCAACTTCGCTGGTTCTTGCTGGCGTGGCGGTGGCCAGTATGTTGACGGCAATACAAACTTTGTTACAGCAACGAAATACTGACAAAATCCGGGAAGTTTATTCCTGGGTACTTGGTCGCCTCTCAACTGCGGGTTGGGGTGATGTTCAGCTGGTTACCCCATATATTTTGATTTGCATTGTTGTGCTTGTGCTTTATCGTCGAGTACTAGATATTTTTTCAGTTGGCGATGAAGAAGCTCACACTATGGGTCTTCAAGTTGGGCGCGCGCGTGCAGCAATTATTGTGGCAGCTTCACTTGGCACCGCTGCGGCGGTTTCTGTAACAGGTTTGATTGGGTTCGTCGGCATAATCGTGCCGCATACGATTCGATTGTTCGTCGGTCATAGTTACCGACTCCTAATGCCGCTTTCGACAATTTTTGGCGGCATATTCTTAGTCCTTGCTGATGTTGTTGCAAGAACAGTATTAGCCCCCCAAGAAATTTCGATTGGCGTTATAACCGCATTAATTGGCGCTCCATTCTTTTTATTTATTTTGGGTTCAAGAAAACATGGGTCGATTACATGACCACTTTGCGCGCAAATTTACTAAATGTCACTTTAGGTAATAAAAAAGTGGTTTCAGATTTTTCTGTTTCTGTTTCGGTTGGCGATTGGGTTTGTGTTATTGGACCTAATGGCGCTGGCAAATCAAGTATGTTACGTGCTCTTGCAGGAATCGTAGACTCGTCTGGCGAACTGTTTATAGACGACAAAAATTTACGTTCGCTAAATCAACGCGCGCGAGCCTGTTGGATTGCTTATGTGGCACAAGAACCAGTTATGCCCCAAGGAATGTCCGTTTTCAACTACGTAATGCTCGGCCGTACAGCGCATTTAAATATGTTGGCCTCAGAAACTCCAAGAGATGTTGAAGTTACAAATTATGTAATTGATGAAATCGGTTTACATGATTTTGTTGAACGTGATGTAGCTACATTATCTGGTGGTGAACGTCAACGAGTAGCGATCGCTCGCGCCCTAGCCCAAGCTAGTCCGATTGTATTACTTGATGAGCCAACAACGGCACTCGATGTTGGTTATCAACAAGAAGTACTTGAGTTAATTGATCGATTACGCAAAGAGAAAAAAATTGCTGTTATTTCAACCATGCACGACTTAACAGTTTCTGGACTTTACCCAGATAGATTAATTCTTTTAGCAAATGGAAGGATCGTCGCCCAGGGGGATGCCCGAACTGTTTTAACTGCGGAAAGAATTCTGGAACACTATGGCGCTCGGGTTAATGTAATTGAAAGTGAAACTGGACCAGTTGTAATTCCAGAGCGGTTATAGTTTCCACATTTCATTGAAATTTAGTTATAAATTCATTCGCCACGCCGAGTTTGGTAATTCCAAGACACATTTGAATCGCGATATCGTGAACTGATCGCTTGCTAACGAGGCAAGCACAATTAATAGGAGTTACTAAATGAAGAATGCCCCAGCTCGGCTACTCGCTGAATTTCTAGGCGTCTTTTTCCTTTGCTTCTTTGGCATCGGTGCAATCACAAATGATGCTGGTTTAACTGGCATTGCTTTGGCACACGGTATTGCGATTTTCGTTGCAATCTCTGCTTTTGCCCACATCTCAGGAGCGCATTTCAATCCTGCTGTGACAACTGCGCTTGCAGCAACTCGCCGCATCGCTCCAGTTGATGCAGTTGCCTACATTGTTGCGCAACTACTTGGTGGTTTTGCAGCTGCACTTGTTGCGGAATACACATTTGGCGTACTTGCCGGAGTTCCAACACTTGCCGCCTCAGCATCAGTTTCAGACGGTATTTTGGTTGAAGCTATTGTGACTTTCATCTTGATGATTACCATCATGGGTGTTGCAGTTGATAGTCGTGGATCATTCTCTACTGTTGCCGGATTACCAATCGGTTTATCTATTACTGGTGGTATTTTATTCGCTGGCTCAGTTACTGGGGCTGCCCTTAACCCTGCTCGTTGGTTTGGTCCAGCACTTGCAAATGGCGATCTAAGTAACGCTGCGGTCTGGATCGTAGGTCCAATTGCTGGCGCACTACTGGCTGCATTTATTTACGATGCAGTTGTAAAGCCATCTAAATAATTCAATAATAAAAAAGCCCCAGCATAAGCTGGGGTTTTTTTATTTGTCTACTTAGTACTTGGCTTTACAAACGGAGGCTTTGTGACAGTGACCGAAAGCGCACGTCCGCGAACATCAACTGATAAAACATCGCCTTCTTGAACACTTGATTGCACAAGTGCCAAGGCAATACCTTTTTGTAAAGTTGGCGAGAATGTGCCACTTGTTGTCTCACCAATTACTTGGTCATTTGAATCTTTAACTTGCATGTGACCGCGTGGAATACCTCGATCGTTTGCTAATAGCCCGACTGCAACGCGGCTTGCGCCAACTTCTTTTTGAGAAATCAACGTATCGCGACCGGCAAATTTTTCTTTTTTCCAGCCAACAGCCCAGCCAATTTTTGCCTCAAGCGGAGTGATCTCCGGCGAAATATCTTGGCCATGTAATGGGTAGCCCATTTCAGTTCTAAGAGTGTCGCGAGCACCTAATCCGCAGGGCAGAATTCCAAAATCTTGACCGGCTTCAAGTAATGCATCAAATAATTCTGGTAAACCAGCATTGGCAATTACGATTTCATAGCCATGCTCACCGGTGTATCCAGTTCGACAGACTGAAAGGTCGAAACCTTGCCAAGTTGAATCAGCAAATGCCATGTAATCATGATCAGTTGGTAAACCAAGTGCACGAATAACTTCAGCTGACTTTGGTCCCTGCACTGCAAGGATGCCTTGCTTTAGATGATTATTCTCTAGAGTTAATCCGGCAGGTAAGACTTTTTCGAGTTCAGCTACAACTGTGCTGGCATTTCCGGCATTAGGTATAAAGCGAACTTCAGTGTCACTCACTAAATAGACAATTAGGTCATCGATAATTCCACCTGACTCATTGCACAACATTGAGTACTGTGCTTGACCAGGTTGGATGCGATCTAAATCATTGGCAAAGATTGAATTAGCAAAAGCATAGGCACCTTCGCCAAGAATTCGAACTTTACCCATATGCGAAACATCAAAGATTCCGACAGCCGTTCGCACGGCAGTATGTTCAGCAATTGTTCCGGCGGTGTATTCGATTGGCATATCCCAACCGCCGAATGGTCCCATTTTTGCGCCAAGGGCGAGGTGTTTTGTATGTAAGGCAACTTCAGGCATGTCTCAACCGTACTAGTAGCGTAGGAGTAGGTCAGAAGAAGGAGTCCTAATGTCTGCTGTTGAAACTCGAGTGGCTGGTCTGTCACTTAAATCCGGAAATCCGCTTACTACAGCCACCGATGCCGTAGTTGTAGCAACTACGACGGACAATAAATTTTCGATTTTCGCAGATGGTTTAACAAAAGCCGCAGCGACTAAATTAAAAGCTGCCTTGCAGTCCGTTGGTGCAACTGGGGCAAAAGACGAATTAGTTCGCATACCTGCAACGGGGATAGCATCTGCCAAAGTAATTGTGGCAGTTGGACTTGGCTCAACAAAAAATGGAATTAACGAAGAGCATTTGCGCCGGGCAGCTGGCAGTGCTACACGAAGTTTAGCTGGATTCAAAAAGGTTGTTATTTACTTACCGGCAACTTATGCCGGTGCAGCAAACGCAATCTTAGAAGGTGCTGCTTTGGGCGCATACAGTTTCACTGACCATAAATCATCTACCTTAAATAAAAGTAAATCCCCAGTAAGTTCAATAACTTTATTTACTAGTCAGGCTAAAGATTCAGATTTTCGTAAAGCTTTAGATCGGGCACGAATTATGGCTCATTCAATTAACTTTGCGCGAGATTTAATTAACACTTCCCCGTTACATATGCCACCTGCTCAAGTTGCAGCGGCGGCCAAGAAAGTTCTAACTGGCACAAAAGTTAAAGTTCAGATCCTTGATGAAAAAGCACTGACCTCCGGTGGTTATGGCGGAATTATGGGTGTTGGCCAGGGTTCCACTCGTCCACCACGATTAATTCGAATGGAATATAAACCAGCTAATGCAAAAAAGCATGTTGCACTCTTGGGTAAAGGAATAACTTTTGATACCGGCGGTATTTCACTTAAACCGCCAGCAAGTATGCACGAAATGAAAGCTGACATGTCTGGTGCAGCGGCAGTAATTGCAGCCATTCGAGTAATCCATGATCTTGGTTTACCGATTGCAGTCACGGCGTATGCGGCTTGTGCAGAAAATATGCCAGGTGGCGGGGCGCAACGACCAGGTGATGTTCTAACTACATATGGTGGTCGCACTATTGAAGTACTAAACACAGATGCTGAAGGACGATTAGTTTTAGCTGATGTGTTAGTTCGCGCAGCTGAAGATGATCCTGATGTGGTCTTAGATATTGCGACTTTAACCGGTTCTGCCGTGATTGCATTAGGACATCGCACTGCTGGGGTAATGGGTGATGATGCAGTCCGTGATGCAGTCAAGGCTGCGGCTGATCGAGCTGGCGAAGAATTTTGGCCGATGCCAATGCCGGAAGAATTGCGAGCAACGCTTGATTCACTAGTGGCCGATATCGCAAATATCGGGCAGCGCGAAGGCGGGATGCTCTCAGCTGGGTTATTCCTCAAAGAATTCGTCGCTGATGGCCTACCTTGGGCGCATCTAGATATTGCGGGTCCGGCCTACAATTCCCAATCTGCCCACGGTTACACCCATAAAGGTGGCGTGGGCTTTGGAATCCGAACAATGGTGGCATTTACTGAGGACTTCATAACCGGTGTTATCTAGGGTTTCACAAGGTGAAACAATAGAGGCTGGAAGAACTATTCAGTTCGTTTCCGGTAGCTGTAACTCGGAGGATAAATGCACGACGTCGTAATTTTGGGTGGTGGAAGCGGCGGCTATGCCTGTGCGCTTCGCGCTTCGCAACTTGGTCTGAAAGTTGTTCTAATCGAACAAGACAAGCTTGGCGGAACCTGTTTACATCGTGGTTGTATCCCAACTAAAGCTTTACTTCACGCGGCTGAAGTAGCCGATACCGCACGTGAAGGTGAAAATTACGGCGTACACAGCACTTTTAACGGCATCGATATGAATAAAGTCAATGAATATAAAGATGGCGTAATCGGTCGACTTTATAAAGGGCTTCAAGGGTTAGTAAAAAGTCGCGACATAACTTATGTCGAAGGTACCGGTCGGTTAGTGGCGCCAAATGCGATTGAAGTAAATGGTCAACGTTATGAAGGTAAGCACATTGTGTTGGCC
>CAJBBC010000024.1 GCA_903951185.1 uncultured Actinomycetes bacterium | reverse complement strand
GACTGCAATTCTTTTCTTCGCCTCACTTTTCCGCCCAGGCTGGTCGTTGCCTTTTCTTTCCTTCGGCACACTACTTATTTCATCAATCATTATTGGTGGTATTTATCCGGCATTCGTGCAGCAGTTCCAAGTTAAGCCAAGTGAATTCCAACGCGAAGCTCCATACATCGAAAGAAACTTAACTGCCACGAAAAGTGCTTATGGTCTTGAAAAAGTTGAAAAGACAGATTACGCAGCAATCGATAATCCTTCACAGGCTGTACTTACTGAAGATGCAGACACACTTTCAAATATCAGAATTTTGGATCCGAGTTTACTTTCGCCTACTTTCCGAAATCTTCAACAAATTCGTGGTTTCTATGCCTTCGCCGACATGCTTGATATAGATCGGTACACAATTGAAGGCATTAAACGCGGAACTGTTTTGGCAGTGCGTGAAGTTAACTTAGCTGGTGTAGCGGACTCACAGCGCAACTGGTTTAACGACCACATGGTTTTCACCCACGGTTACGGCGCAGTAGCGGCGTTCGAAAATACGGTTAGCCGAGACGGTTCACCAGCATTTTTTGAATACGATGTCCCACCAACTGGTGGCTTAGAGATTGATCAGCCTCGTATTTATTTCGGTGAGCAGTCACCGGCATATTCGATTGTCGGTGCTGGACCTGATGGTGAAGCTAGGGAATTAGATTACCCAGATGACAAGAGTGCAAACGGCCAAACTAACAATACATATGACGGTATTGGCGGGGTAGACGTAGGAAACTTATTCCAACGGGCAATTTTCGCAGTTAATTACCAAGATCCAAATATTTTGTTATCGAATCAAATTTCAGCTAACTCTAAAATTATTTACGAACGTAACCCTAAAGAACGCGTTGCTAAGATTGCACCTTGGTTGACTCTCGATAGTGATCCGTACCCAGCAGTAATTGATGGACGAATTCAATGGATTATTGATGGATACACAACATCAAATGATTTCCCATATAGCGCCCGTATTTCACTACGTGATGCAACTTCAGACTCAACTAGCGCGCAAGCTGCATCAATTTCGCTAAGTTCAGGAAATATCACTTACATCCGAAATGCCGTTAAAGCTACAGTCGATGCTTATGACGGTACAGTTCGAATTTATGGCTGGGATGAAACTGATCCAATTTTGCAGACTTGGAAAAAAGCTTTCCCAGGAGTTGTTTTAGATAAGTCTGAAATTCCAACTGGTGTACTCGAGCACATTCGCTATCCAGAAGATATGTTCAAAGTACAACGCGATATTTTGGCAAAGTATCACGTAAACGATGCTCAAGCTTTCTACTCAGGTCAAGATTTTTGGATTGTGCCAAACGATCCAACAAAGCCGGCCTTGGCCCAAGCTCAGCCACCTTATTACTTGACCCTAAAAATGCCAGGGCAAGATAAGGCAGCTTTCCAGTTAACGAGTGCGTATGCACCGACTAAGCGTCAAACGCTAGCGGCTTTCATGGCAGTTAATGCGGACTATGGCCCAGATTACGGAACTATTCGCGTACTGCAGCTGCCAAGAAACACAACTATTCCGGGTCCAACCCAGGTCCAGAATAATTTTGAATCTGATCCTGAAGTGGCAACGCAGCTATCGCTACTTCGTCAAGGTGGATCCGAAGTTGAATTAGGTAATTTACTTTCACTTCCAGTGGGCGGTGGATTACTTTACTTTGAACCGGTTTATGTTCGCGGTAGCCAAGGGGAAGGTTACCCATTACTTCGAAAAGTACTTGTTTCATTCGGATCAAAAGTGGCTTTTGAAGATGATTTGGCAACTGCGCTGAGTAAAGTTTTCAGTGGTCAAACAATTACCACAGAACCTGATGGTGACGGTGTAGTTGATCCGATTGTTGATGAGACAAAAACTTCTGCGCAATTACTTGCCCAAGCGATTTTGGATGCAAATGAAGCTTATGAAGATGGCCGTGCTGCCTTAGCAAAGGGTGACTTTACTGCTTATGGGGTAGCGCAAAATAAGTTGGCTGCAGCGCTGAAACGCGTTACTGAAATTAGCGGTTCAATTACTGGAGTTAGTTCAGTTCCATCAGCAACGCCATCGCCAAGTCCATCAGCTAGTTAAATTCGAAGCTAGGTATTTGGTAAGTCGTTTCGCAGGAAAGTATATTTACTTTAGGTATTAACTCAAGTTAAATGGGACTGAACTCACACAACTTCTCAGGTTTGATCGGCGAGAGTGAAGGTAAAATTAAGTTATGCAAACTTATGACTTTGACTTAATTTCTGGCCTACCTGTTCACCCGCTTATTGATCACGTAGTTGTGGTATTTGTGCCATTATTTGCACTACTGCAAATATTGATTGTCTTTCGTCCGAGTCTTCGCCCAAGTTTTGGTCTAGTCACGCTAGTTGGACTTGCCGTCTCGACCGTCTCGGCACTTATAGCTGAAAAATCCGGCGAAGCGCTTGCAGATCGAGTTGGAAATCCTGGCGAACATACTGAAGCCGGCGAACAAGTACTAAAAGTTGTGGCTGCACTATTTATTGCGTCGGCTATCTGGTGGTATTTAGAATCAAGAAGTTCAGCTGAATCAAAAATTAGAAAACAGCTTGTTTCCTTAACTGGGAAATTGTCTGCAGTACTTGCCCTCGGTGCAATGGTAGTTACGTTTCAAGCGGGTCACTCGGGTGCCGAAGCAACTTGGCTAAACCGAGTAAATGCTGATGCGGCGATGGCTGGAGTGACTCCTGGAGCAACTGCAATTAGTGGAGAGTCGATTGTTGTTACGGCGCAAGAAGTCGCTTTGCATTCAACAAGTCAAGATTGTTGGTCAATAGTGAACGGGAGCGTTTACAACTTAACTTCTTATGTGAATAGCCACCCAGGTGGAACAGCAAATATTCAAAATATCTGCGGTAAAGATGGATCAATTGCTTTCAAAACTCAGCATGGCACGCAAGGCACCCCAAATAATGTGCTGTCTAATTTACTTATTGGCAAACTTGGCGCAACTATTTCAGGTACAGCCGCAAGTGAAGTAACTGCACCGGCTACTGGTACTGGTTCTGAAGAAGGCGAAGAGGACGACGACTAAAGTATTGAATTGAATCGTCTATTTCATTTTCATGTAATTCGCAATTGAACTTGCAATAAATAATGCCCAGTAAAATTCCCAGACGTCAGATTGCAATGAAAATATTGCTAAGGCGAAAAGCCCAGCATTAAGTAAAAGCCAAAATCGCAAGAATATGTGTGGTTGCATTCTTACTTTGCTTTAATTTCAGCCACTCGCACTTTTACTAGATTCAAAAGAAATTTCTCGTCAACTTTCCAATCAAGCGGGACTTGAATAGTTTTCTTATTAACTTTGTATTCTGTAATCTTTGGCAGAACTTCTTTTAAAGCTTTTTCACCCCAAGGTGCGATTAGCAAGTAGTTCTTCAGGACACTTAACCCAAATAAGTAATCTTCGTTTAATTTAAGCATCGGCTGATTCCAAGAAATAACAACTTCTGATTTTGGATACTTTGCTTGTAAAGTCTTGAAAATTTGTTTAACAGTTTTTTTAGTTTTAGCATCGTAAGGCTTTAGGTAATCTTCTAAAGTACCGAAGCGTTTTGATG
>CAJBBC010000023.1 GCA_903951185.1 uncultured Actinomycetes bacterium | reverse complement strand
TGGCTAGAAGCACTTTTTTAGAAGACACCCTTTAATCGTAACCGAACATAGTGATTCGTGAATCAGTGGGCAAAATAGCCCACTTTAATAACAGCAACCAAAAGAAAAGTGCAGAATAGAGCAGTGACTACTGAATCCGAAAGTAAACCGGGCGCCTCCCCGCAAACACCTTTCGCGGTGCACCAATTAAGTTCCCTGATCAGCGATTGGATTGGGCGACTAGGCACTGTCTGGATTGAAGGTCAACTTGCTGAAGTAAATCCACGTCGTGGCATTACTTACCTGTCACTGCGCGATACAGATCGCGATGTATCTATTTCCTTGCATGCGCCCTCTGCAATTATTGATTCACTCGAGCCTGCTCTAGTTCAAGGTTCCAGAGTTGTAGCTGAAGTTAAAGCTGATTGGTGGCCTAAACGTGGTTCACTTCAATTCAAGGTTTACCAAATCCGCACTGTGGGATTGGGTGAACTTATTGCCCGACTTGAAGCGCTGCGAAATTTACTTGCCAGTGAAGGCTTATTTGATATTGAACGAAAAAAACCGATTCCATTTTTACCGAGTCGAGTCGGTTTGATTTGCGGCGCAAATAGCGATGCAATGCATGACGTAATAAAAAATGCACAGCGCCGGTGGCCCGATGTTGATTTTGTGGTTCGCGAAGTTGCCGTACAAGGCGTAACTGCAGTGAAACAAATTTCAAATGCGCTAACTGAATTAGACGCTATTGATGATGTTGATGTAATTGTGATCGCCCGTGGTGGTGGAGCATTTGAAGATTTATTGCCATTCAGCGATGAATCCTTGATCCGATTAATTTCCAAATTAAGTACACCAATTGTGGCGGCAATCGGACACGAAGAAGATCGACCGTTAATTGATTATGTAGCGGACTACCGTGCTTCAACGCCGACCGATGCTGCACGTCGAATTGTGCCAGATGTGTTGCAGGAAATTGCAGATTTAAGTCAAGCTCGCCATCAAATTGCGCGACTAACGCTTACCCGGATTGATCAGCTTAGACACCAACTTGAATTAGTTTTAGCCAGACCAGCGCTTGCGCATCCCAGTGCATTAATTGATCAGCGACTTGAAGCAAATGAGCAAAAGCGTGAAGCTATTTACCGATTGATTAAAAATAAAGTTGCGCTTGATTTTGCTGAACTTAGTGGAATGAAAACAACGCTTAAGGCGCTATCTCCGCAAGGCACCCTTGAGCGTGGATTCGCAATTGTTAGAAATGCCAGTGGTCAAGTAATAAGTTCAACGAAAAAAGTTAAGCCACAAGAATTAATAACAATTAGGTTTGCCGATGGTGCAACAGAGGCGACGACTAAAAGTTAATCTTCTTCAGTAGACGGACGAAGCGCTTCGAGCCGAGCGCGAGCAGAACTTAATTTACTTTCACAAATTGCTGCAAGTTTTTCGCCTTGTTCCCAGAGCGCAACCATGTCATCAAGTGGTAAATCTTTATCTTCTAGTTTCGCTACAACCTCATCAAGAGATGCTTTAGCTTGTTCGTAACTTAAATTAGATTTATCTGTCGCCATACCTGAATTCTACCAATTCAACTTAGTTATTTTACTTCAACTAAGGAATCTACGAAATCGACTAGCTCATCCCAAGTTGCAGTTCCAGCGACAATAGTGATCAAGTCACCCTGAGTTTTAACTAACGCTCGTGTTTCTGGTTTTTCAGTACTACATTTTTCCCATTCGGAGCCAGCGATTATTTGGGTTTGCGTGCACTGCGCAGAATTTGTAGCTGCCGATTTAATTTTTTTAGTGGGGCCGTCGCTTTGCCAAAGTGAAATATAAGTATTTGTTGAACTGGTAAATCCTAAATACCAACGTGAGTCGCCAGGCGCTCCATAGCTTTCAGCTTCAAATCGAGCAGAAGTGACTTGGTAATCAGTAGGAATTTCTGCTGGTACAAAAATGGTCCAATTAGTTGATGTTGACGCATTCGAAATAGCTGATTGATAGTCAACTTGTTGCGTATTTGTTTGTTGCGGACGCCAGGTAATCACCAGCACAACCACTACGACTATAAGTACTGCACCTAAGGAAAGCACCATGTCATATGCGTTTTCACGACCGCGTTTTTTAGCCACGTCCCTATTGTGTCGCTCCATTTGGGGTGAGACAAACTGCCAAGTCCCAAACAAACTTGCCCAGGACTATAGAAATATGTATTTCGGTTTTCGGGTTTAGGCTTAAGGTATGGCCGACTTTAAGTACACAGACATATTGCCCACAACTGCTAACGATCCTGAGTTTCGATTAATCACTAAAGACGGAATTTCCACGACCACAGTTGGAGATCGAACTTTTCTAACTATCGATCCAAAAGTACTTGAGCAAGTTGCCTACGAAGCTATGCATGACATTTCTCATTACCTGCGAAGTGATCATCTGGCACAGCTGCGAAATATTATTGATGACCCAGAAGCCTCACCAAACGATCGATTTGTGGCAATTGATTTACTGAAGAATGCAAATATTTCTGCCGGCGGAGTATTGCCCATGTGCCAAGATACCGGCACTGCAATTGTGAGCGGTAAGCGTGGAACCCAGGTAATTGTTGACGGTGACGATTCTGAATTCCTATCAAAAGGTATTTTCAATGCGTACCAAAAATTAAACCTCCGGTATTCCCAAATGTCTCCAGTTTCAATGTGGGAAGAAAAAAACACTGGTGATAACTTGCCTGCGCAAATTGAAATTTATGCAGACACAAAGTCTGGTCATGAAAATCAGTACGAAATGCTATTTATGGCAAAAGGTGGCGGTAGTGCAAATAAGAGTTTCTTATATCAAGAAACTAAAGCTGTACTAAACCAAGCCAGTTTTTTAAAATTCATGGATGAAAAACTCAGGTTAATTGGCACCTCAGCATGTCCGCCTTATCACTTAGCCGTCGTAGTCGGTGGCACCAGTGCTGAGCACGCTTTAAAAACTGCTAAGTACGCAAGTGCTCATTATCTAGATACTTTGCCTACACATGGTGGCACGGCTGGAAATGGTTATCGGGATTTGCAACTAGAGCAAGATATTTTGAAGCTAACGCAAGAATTTGGCATTGGCGCACAATTTGGCGGTAAATATTTTTGCCATGATGTTCGAGTTATCCGTCTGCCAAGACATGGTGCATCATGTCCGATCGCAATTGCCGTTTCATGTTCGGCAGATCGTCAGGCCATCGTAAAAATTGATGCAACTGGTGCATACATTGAAAAACTTGATCGAGACCCGGCACATTACTTACCTGAAATTGATGAATCCAAACTTGCCGAAGAAGTTGTTCAAATTGACTTGAATCAGCCGATGGATCAAATACGGGCAGCACTTTCAAAACTTCCAGTAAAAACTAGAGTTTCGTTAACTGGTCCGATGATTGTGGCTCGAGATATTGCGCACGCTCGAATTTTGTCGATGTTAGAAAATGGTCAACCTATGCCGGATTACTTTAAAAATCATGCGGTCTACTACGCGGGTCCAGCGAAAACTCCAGCCGGATATGCTTCCGGTTCGTTTGGTCCAACTACGGCAGGGCGAATGGATGGCTATGTCGATCGCTTTCAAAAAGCTGGCGGATCAATGGTGATGCTTGCCAAAGGCAACCGAAGTAACGCAGTTACAAATGCTTGTAAAGAAAATAGTGGATTCTACTTAGGTTCAATTGGTGGTCCAGCTGCTCGACTTGCAAAAGACAATATCAAAAAAGTTGAAGTTCTAGATTTTGAAGATCTAGGGATGGAAGCTATTTGGAAAATTGAAGTCGAGAATTTTCCTGCGTTTGTGGTCGTTGACGATAAAGGAAATGACTTCTTCGCCGAGACAATGAAGCCAATCGCAAATCGAATCCCTGTTGGCCCACCAAGTTAATTACAACTAAGCCGACATATCTTCGAGCATCTCGGTTACTAATGCTGCAATAGGTGAACGTTCGCTTCGCGTCAGCGTTACGTGCGCAAAAAGCGGGTGTCCTTTTAGTTTTTCAACAACTGCGACAATTCCATCGTGACGGCCAACGCGTAAGTTGTCGCGTTGGGCAACATCGTGGGTTAAGACAACTCGACTATCTTTACCAATCCTGGATAACACGGTAAGTAGCACATTGCGTTCAAGTGACTGAGCTTCATCGACAATCACGAAACTGTCATGTAATGACCGACCTCGAATATGAGTTAACGGCAATACTTCGAGCATGCCGCGATCAATTATTTCTTCAACAACATCAGGGCTGGTTACTGCAGACAAAGTGTCAAATACAGCTTGAGCCCAAGGTGACATTTTCTCGCCTTCGCCACCTGGTAAGTAGCCAAGTTCCTGACCGCCCACAGCATAGAGCGGTCGGAAAATTACAACTTTGCGATGCTGGCGTCGTTCCATAACTGCTTCTAAGCCAGCACATAAAGCTAATGCGCTTTTACCAGTACCAGCACGGCCGCCTAGCGAGACTATTCCAATATCTGGATCTAGTAATAGATCAAGAGCAATCCGCTGCTCTGCACTTCGACCATGTATTCCAAATGCTTCGCGATCGCCTCGAACAAGTTTTAACTGTTTATCTGAAGTAACCCGAGCAAGAGCACTTCCCCGATCACTAGATAACACAACGCCGGTGTGACAAGGTAAATCGCGCGCATCATCATGATCAATTAATTCTGAATCGTAGAGATCGTCTATTTCACTTGAGGCAACTTGAATTTCAGTGAAACCTGTCCAGCCGCTACTTGGTACTGCTTCGGCTCGATACTCTTCAGCTTCCAAACCTACTGCTGAGGCTTTTACGCGCAATGGTAAATCTTTACTTACTAAAACTACGGCGCAACCTTCATCAGCTAAATTTTTTGCAACGGACAAAATACGTGTGTCGTTATCACCAAGGCGAAAGCCAGCCGGCAATGCATCTGGATTCGTGTGATTAAGTTCAACCCGAATAGATCCACCCTGCGTACCAATAGGTAGCGGTGCATCTAAGCGACCAAATTTAATTCTTAAATCATCAAGTGAGCGAAGTGCGCTTCGGGCAAAGTAGCCAAGTTCTGGATGTGTGCGTTTAATCTCCAGCTCTGTGATGACTACGACTGGGATAACCACTTCATGTTCGGCAAACCTAAACAGCGCCCCCGGATCTGATAACAGCACGCTTGTATCCAGTACATATGTGCGACGAGTTTGATCAGAATCGGCCACGCGAGCAC
>CAJBBC010000022.1 GCA_903951185.1 uncultured Actinomycetes bacterium | reverse complement strand
CAAATACCCAAGTTTGTCCAGTTTGTTTAGGACTACCTGGCGCGCTGCCTGCCGTAAACAGAATCGGCGTTGAATCAGCAATTCGAATTGGCCTAGCCCTTAATTGTGAAATCGCTGAGTGGTGTCGATTTGCTCGCAAAAATTACTTCTATCCTGATATGCCAAAGAATTTTCAGACTTCACAATATGATGAGCCGATTGCGTTTGATGGCTATTTGGATGTTGATGTAGATACCGATGAAGGCCGCAAAACTTTTCGAGTTGAAATTGAACGAGCTCATATGGAAGAAGATACTGGGAAGAATTCACATATGGGTGGTGCGACTGGACGAATCCATGGTGCGGATTACTCCTTAGTTGATTACAACCGAGCTGGTATTCCATTAATTGAAATTGTTACCCGACCAATTGAAAATACTGGCAAATATGCACCTGAAGTCGCCAAAGCATATGTAGGTGCACTTCGCGACATACTTCGCGCGCTTGAAGTTTCTGATGTAAAAATGGAGCAAGGATCGCTTCGTTGTGACGTAAACCTTTCACTAAGGGACAACCCAAAAAGTGAACTAGGTACTCGCTCAGAAACTAAAAACGTAAACTCACTTCGCTCAGTTGAACGCTCAGTTCGCTACGAAGTAACGCGGCAAGCGGCTCGATTAACTGCAGGGCAAAAAGTTGTGCAAGAAACTCGCCATTGGCATGAAGATACTGGAGTAACAACTTCAGGTAGATCTAAAGAGCAAGCTGAAGATTACCGTTATTTCCCTGAGCCTGACTTATTACCTATTGCGCCATCGCGGGAATGGGTTGAAGAGTTACGAAAAACTCTGCCAGAAAATCCAGCTTTACGACGTATTCGGTTAACTCAGCAATGGGGTATTTCTGAACTTGAAATGCAAAATGTCATTAACGCTGGCGCAGTTGAGCTAATTTTGGCTGCTATTGATGCGGGCGTTAATCAAGTTGCAGCGCGGAAATGGTGGACTGGTGAATTATCTAGAATTGCCAATGATCGCGGAGTTGAATTAGATTCGCTTCCGATTACACCTGCGCATTTACTTGATATTGAAACACTTATTTCAACAGGTGCCTTAAATGACAAACTAGCTCGTCAAGTTATCGAAGCACTATTAAGTGGCGAATCTGATGTTGCCCAAGTTGTAGCCAAGCGCGGCCTAGCTGTTGTATCTGATGATGGTCCGCTGATTGAAGCTATTGATGCGGCTTTGGCGGCTGACCCAGAAATTGCTGAAAAAATTAAATCGGGCAAACTTCAGGCTGCCGGTTCGATCGTAGGTGCAGTAATGAAAACTACTCGAGGCCAAGCAGATGCAGCCCGCGTTCGTGAATTACTTTTCGAGCGCCTAGGTGTTTCAGAATAGTTCTATGACACGTCGAATTATTGCTCCAGAATGGGTTGTTCAAGGGTTTGAATTTCCAGCTGATGTAGAAGTCACATTTAATGACGATCTGCCACAACTACCGGATGAAGTAATTGCTAGCGCGCAGTTCATTGTGATTCCGTACATGCAAGGTCCGAAAGCCATTCAACAGTCACTTCCTCGCATGAAAAATGTCGAAGTAATTCAATTGCTAACCGCTGGTTTCGATAATATTTATCCGCATATGCCGGTTGGCGTGAAATTATGTAACGCTGGTGGAGTGCACGACGACAGCACTTCTGAAATGGCCTTAACTCTTGCACTTTGTGCGTTACGTGATATCCCTGAATCAGTTAACTTACAAACACAAAAACTCTGGGGACACTACTTCAGCCATTCACTGGCAGACAAAAAAGTTTTATTAATTGGCTATGGTGGTGTCGGCAAAGCAATTGAGCGTCGACTAATACCTTTTGAATGTGATGTTATTCCAGTGGCCACAAATGCCAGAGACCATGTGAAAGCTATTGAAGAGTTACCAAATTTAATCCCTGACGCAGATTTAATATTCTTAGCTGTTCCACTGAATGATAAAACTAAAGGTTTAGTTGATCAGAAATTTCTTTCTAAAATGAAACCGGGCGCATTGTTAATAAATGTGGCAAGGGGACCGGTAGTAGATACGATGGCTCTGGTCGAAGCACTAAACGCTGGCAAAATTAGAGCAGCGCTAGATGTGACTGATCCAGAACCGCTACCCGCCGAGCATCCACTGTGGCAAGCGCCAAATTGTTTAATCACCCCACACTTAGGTGGGGATACGGATATTTTTGAAAAACGTGCTCGCCGCCGAATTCATGGCCAACTCGAGCGATGGTTAACTAATGCGCCACTTGACTGCGTGATTATTAATTAAGTCCGATCGGGCGGTAGATTTGGCATATGCCAGATCTGAAACCCCGAAGTAAACAAGTAACTGATGGTTTAGAGCGCACTGCTGCTCGCGGAATGTTACGTGCTGTTGGCATGGGTGATGATGACTGGGTTAAACCCCAGATTGGTATTGCGTCATCTTGGAATGAAATAACTCCATGTAATTTATCTCTTGATCGGCTAGCTAAAGCTTCCAAAGAGGGTGTATTTAAAGCTGGCGGTTTTCCGATGCAGTTTGGCACCATTTCAGTTTCTGATGGTATTTCCATGGGACATGAAGGTATGCACTTCTCATTAGTTAGTCGTGAAGTGATTGCAGATTCAGTTGAAACTGTAATGAACGCTGAACGACTTGATGGAATGGTTAATTTTGCTGGCTGTGATAAATCACTGCCGGGTATGTTGATGGCTGCAGCTCGAGTGGATGTTGCAGCAGTTTTTGTCTACGCAGGCTCAATTTTGCCAGGGAATGTAACCCTATCTGATGGCAGTAATCGAGATGTCACAATTATTGACGCATTTGAGGCCGTCGGCGCTTGTGCTCGAGGGTTAATGAGTGAAGAAGATGTAGATCGAATTGAACGTGCAATTTGTCCAGGTGAAGGCGCTTGCGGCGGTATGTACACCGCGAACACAATGGCTTCGGCAGCTGAAGCTATGGGAATGTCTTTACCTGGCTCGGCTGCGCCACCTGCAGTAGATCGTCGTCGTGATAATTATGCAATTGCATCCGGCGAAGCTGTCGTTGAATTAATCCGACAAGGCATTACTACACGCGACATTATTACTAAAAAGTCACTAGAAAATGCAATCGCAGTTGTGATGGCGTTCGGTGGATCAACAAATGCCGTTCTGCACTTACTAGCCATTGCCCATGAAGCCAATGTTGATTTAACTCTGGCTGACTTCCAGCGAATTGGTGCAAAAGTCCCACTGCTAGCTGACGTAAAACCTTTTGGTCGATTTGTGATGAGTGATGTCGATAAAGTCGGCGGCGTACCTGTAGTAATGCGTGCACTTTACGATGCCGGTTTAATCCACGGTGATTGCTTAACTGTTACTGGAAAAACGGTGGCAGAGAATTTAGCTGATATTCCATCACCTGATCCTGATGGTGTTATTTTGCATGCTGTTTCGAATCCGATTGGTGGCGTCGGCGGCATCACAATACTTGAAGGATCTCTTTCTCCCGAAGGTGCAGTTTGTAAAACTGCCGGTATCGGAGTGGAAGTATTCGAGGGTCCAGCAAAAGTATTTGAACGCGAACGTGCTGCGATGGATGCGCTAGAAAACGGAGAAATCCAAGCTGGCGATGTTGTGGTGATTCGGTACGAGGGACCTAAAGGTGGTCCAGGTATGCGTGAAATGTTAATGATAACTGCTGCCATCAAAGGCGCAGGTTTGGGCAAAGACGTACTGCTAATTACTGATGGTCGCTTTAGTGGCGGTACCACAGGATTATGTGTCGGACACGTCGCTCCTGAAGCATATGACGGCGGGCCGATTGCATTCGTGGCAACTGGTGATCGAGTAAAAATTGATATTCCAAATGGAAAATTGGAGTTATTAGTTGAAGACACAGTAATTGCCGAGCGCCGTAAATCATGGAAAGTCATTCCACACAAATATGATCGCGGCGTTTTACATAAATATGCACAGTTAGTTGGGTCAGCCTCTAAAGGCGCTGTTTGTGACTAGTTGTTAGTTTTTTCCAAAACGCTAACCCGACCGGCTTCCAAACGAGCAACTGGAACTCTAAACGGTGAACAAGAAACGTAATCTAACCCAACTTCGTGGAAGAACTTAATTGATTCTGGGTCACCACCATGTTCACCACAAACACCTAGCTTTAAATTCGGCCGAGTAGCGCGACCTTTTTCAACAGCGATTCGGATTAACGATCCAACGCCATCGACGTCAAGAGATTCAAATGGCGAGACGGTGAAAATACCTTTATCTAAGTAAGTTGCAAAGAACCCAGCTTCAACATCGTCGCGACTGAAACCCCAGGTTGTTTGTGTTAAATCGTTTGTGCCAAAGGAGAAAAACTCAGCTGCTTCAGCAATTCGCTGGGCAGTTAGGGCAGCTCTAGGTAATTCGATCATGGTGCCGATCGCAAATGGCAACGCGATCTTTTCTTTTTCTGAAATTTCTCGAATAACCTGATCTATTTCATCGCGAATTAAGTGAAGTTCCATTACCGACCCAACAAGTGGAATCATAATTTCAACTTTAGGATTTCCGCCTGCGCGCATCCGGGCTATTGCAGCATTAGCTAGAGCACGGACCTGCAAAACAAATAATCCTGGAATGACGATACCGAGGCGAACACCACGAAGCCCAAGCATTGGATTTGATTCGTGTAGTCGCTCTACGGCAGCTAGCAAACGTTCCTGGTGAGCAACATTTTGTCCACGCTCTTTTGCCACTGCCACTTCCACCATTAGATCTGCTCGGTCTGGCAAGAATTCATGTAGTGGTGGATCAAGAAGACGAATTGTTACTGGCAAATCGTTCATCGCATCCAAGATTTCTTCAAAATCTTTTTGCTGCAAAGGCAGTAGCGCCTCTAGTGCACTATTTCTTTCGTCATCCTGGTCAGCCAGAATTACTCGTTCGATTAAAACGCGACGATCACCTAAAAACATATGTTCAGTACGACAAAGGCCAATACCTTCAGCACCTAATTTTCGTGCCCATTTTGAGTCTTCAGCTGTATCAGCATTAGTCCGAACGCGTAATCTACGAACTGAATCAGCATGTTTCAAAATTCGCTCCACAGCTTTAATCAGTTCAGCAGTTTCGGAATCTGAAGTCGCTAAAGCAGCCTCTAGGCCATTTTCAAGATAATTTGAAACAGGTGATGGCACCACAGACAACTCACCAATAAATACTTGACCCGTCGATCCATCAATCGAAATCATGTCACCCTCTTTGATTTCAATTTCACCAACTCGCGCACGCTTTTCCGCTACATTCACATCGACTTCGTCAGCGCCGCAAACACAGGTTTTACCCATCCCACGAGCAACAACGGCAGCATGTGAGGTTTTACCGCCACGCGAAGTCAAAATTCCATTGGCTGCAATCATGCCGCCTAAATCATCCGGATTTGTCTCGCGTCTAATCAGCACGACGCGCTCTCCGCGACCAGCCCATTCGATTGCAGTTTCTGAATCAAAAACTGCACGACCTACTGCCGCACCTGGTGAAGCAGCCATTCCGGTAGCAATCGCGCTAATCCGATTTACCACATCAAACTGCGGGAACATTAGTTGTGCAAGCTGATTGCCATTCACCCGAGTCAGTGCTTCATCCATTGTGATCAAATGTTCATCAACTAGTTGGGTTGCAATTCTAAATGCTGCTGCGGCTGTTCGTTTTCCAACTCGAGTTTGGAGCATCCATAATTTGCCGCGCTCGACAGTAAATTCGATATCACAAAGATCTCGATAATGCGTTTCTAATTTACGCATTATTCCCATCAGATCGTGAAATGAATTTGGATCAAGTCGCTCAAGTTCATCCAAACTGAAAGTATTTCGAATTCCGGCAACTACATCTTCACCTTGAGCGTTTGATAAGTAATCGCCATAAGCACCAGTTTTGCCTGAAGCGGGATCTCTAGTGAAAGAGACGCCAGTGCCTGAAGTTTCACCTAAGTTTCCAAAAACCATTGTGCAGATATTCACGGCAGTGCCGAGATCATGTGAAATACGTTCACGACGACGGTATAGGTGAGCCCGAGGTGTATTCCAAGAATCAAATACTGCTCGCACGGCCAAGTCGAGTTGCTCTCTTGGATCTTGTGGAAATTCTCGGCCACTGTGTTCCCTGATTATTTGCTTGAAAACATCAACTAGAGCTCGCAAGTCTTCAGTACTTAAGTCCACATCCGAAGTAACGCCAGCTTTTGTTTTAGCATCAGCTAACGCTTTGGCAAAAATCTCACCTTCAATATCAAGAACTGTCTTACCAAACATTTGAATTAATCGGCGATAAGAGTCCCAAGCAAACCGTTCGTTATTACTGGCTTTAGCCAGTCCATTAACGGAAGAATCATTAAGCCCAACATTTAAAACAGTTTCCATCATTCCAGGCATGGAAAATTTTGCACCGGATCGCACACTAACTAATAGGGGATCATCCACATCGCCAAGTCTTTTATCTAATTCATCTTCAAGTCGACGCAGAGCCATCGTGACTTGTACGCGTAGTTGGCCTGGCTCACTACCTGCAGCTAAATATTCTCGGCAGGCTTGCGTAGTGATTGTAAAACCTGGAGGTACCGGCAAACCCAGTCTCGTCATCTCGGCTAAGTTCGCACCTTTACCGCCAAGCAAATCTTTCTGATCTTTATCGCCTTCGGAAAAGTCGTATACGTACTGGGTCATCTACCCGCGCCTATCTCGATTGAGCAACTTGTCCGTTGCAGTTCTACGCTAACGTCAAAATATCAGGTTTTGTTTAGCCTTTATAAGGAATTTTAGTGATTTTAACCTCCCTTCAAAGTCCACAAATTGCCAAATTCACGCCTGAAATCCTCACTCAGTAAGTTGCCAATGTGACGGATGTTAAAAATGGGCATAAAGTAGGGGAACTAACATCACAATGTGGTGTCGATGCAATCGGAAAGCTAAAAACTAACCGGGCGCAACTTTTGTTACAAGTCGCTTGCGGCGCAAAAGTCAGATCGACAAAGCCAACTACATAGTGAAACTTAATTAAAGAAGCGATCCTTCTTTTAGAACTAGGAGTAATCCATGGCTGAAAAAATCTCGGGTGCCGAAAGCTTAATCCGTTCTTTAGAACATTCGGATGTTGAAGTTGTCTTCGGTATTCCCGGCGGCGCAATACTTCCCGCCTATGACCCCCTAATGGATTCAAAAACTGTTAGACATATTTTGGTGCGTCATGAACAAGGCGCTGGACACGCCGCTGAAGGTTACGCTGCAGCTACAGGTCGCGTTGGCGTATGTATGGCAACAAGTGGACCTGGCGCGACTAACTTAGTAACGCCGATAGCTGATGCACATATGGATTCAGTTCCAATGGTAGCAATCACTGGGCAAGTATCTGGTCCATCAATTGGCACAGACGCATTTCAGGAAGCTGATATTCGCGGCATAACAATGCCAATTACAAAACACAATTATTTAATTACTCGCGCTGAAGATATTCCTGGTGCGATTCGAGAAGCATTTCATTTAGCTAGCACTGGTCGTCCAGGACCAGTTTTAGTTGATATCACAAAAGATGCCTTGCAAGCTAAAAGCGAATTTCATTGGCCGGCTTCAGTAGATTTACCCGGCTATAAACCAACAACTAAACCGCATGGCCGGCAAATTAAAGAAGCCGCTCGAATGATTGTTGAAGCACATCGACCAGTACTTTATGTGGGTGGTGGCGTGATTCGTGCGCGCGCTTCAGTACAGTTACGTGAACTTGCCGAACTAACTGGAATTCCAGTTGTCACAACTTTGATGGCTAGAGGTGCTTTTCCAGATAGCCATGTTCAACATATGGGTATGCCTGGTATGCACGGCTCAGTTGGGGCAGTAGGCGCACTTCAACAAAGTGATTTGTTAATTACTCTTGGCGCTCGATTTGATGACCGGGTTACCGGCAAACTTGATAGTTTTGCCCCACGAGCCAAAGTTATTCACATTGACATTGATCCAGCCGAAATTGGAAAGAATCGAACTGCCGATATCCCAATAGTTTCGGATGTTCGTGAAGCTTTAATTCAGTTGATTCCAGCAATTACTGCGGAATTTGATGCTGGCCGACGTGAAGACCTAACTGGCTGGTGGCGAACTTTAAATAATTTACGCGAGACATATCCAATCGGCTATGAAGTACCCGATGATGGTTCGCTTTCACCTCAGTATGTAATTGAACGACTCGGCAAGATTGTTGGGCCAGATGCAATTTACACAGCAGGTGTAGGTCAACATCAAATGTGGGCAGCACAATTTGTTGGATATGAACATCCAAACACTTGGCTTAACTCAGGCGGGTTGGGCACAATGGGATATGCAATTCCAGCAGCAATGGGTGCAAAAGTTGGTATGCCAGATAAAACAGTTTGGGCTATTGACGGCGACGGTTGTTTCCAAATGACTAATCAGGAATTGGCTACCTGCACAATTAATAATATTCCGATTAAAGTCGCATTAATTAATAATTCTTCACTGGGTATGGTTCGTCAATGGCAGTCACTGTTTTATAACGAGCGATACAGTAACACTGATTTACATTCACACTCTTTCCCAGACTTTGTGAAATTAGCAGATGCATACGGGTGCTTAGGCTTACGTTGCGATGACGCGGCAAATGTTGATCAAACAATTGAAAAAGCGATGTCAACAAATGATGTTCCAGTAGTTGTTGATTTCCGCGTGCACCGCGATGCCATGGTTTGGCCGATGGTTGCCGCTGGAACCGGTAATGATGAAATTCAGTTCGCCCGAGATCTGGCGCCGAAATGGGATCGAGGGGATGAATAACATGGCCCGACATACTTTGTCAGTACTTGTTCAGGATCAACCTGGTGTACTAGCTAGAATTTCCGCGCTATTTTCTCGCCGTGGCTACAACATTGAGTCATTGGCGGTGGGCACAACCGAAACCCCAGGTATTTCACGAATGACAATTGTGGTTGAAGTAGATTCGCTCGCCCTTGAGCAGATCACAAAACAATTAAACAAACTGATTAACGTACTAAAAATTGTTGAACTCGATGATGAATCTGTGATTGCTCGAGAGCTGATGTTGATTAAAGTACGCGCTGACTTAAATGCTCGGGCATCAGTATTGCAAATTGTTGAATTATTCCGGGCAAAAGTAGTTGATGTAGCAAGTGATGCAGTGACGGTAGAAGCAACTGGGTCACATGACAAACTCGAAGCTCTACTTGAAATCCTGGCACCACACGGAATCAAGGAAATTGTCCAGTCCGGAGTTGTTGCCCTTGGGCGTGGCGGCAAAGGTATTGGCGATCGTGCAATTAGAAGTGCAGACCGACCGGCTTAATTGGGAACGACTTAATTAGCCGGAAGAGAAATACAAAACAGTAATACGAGCAATACATAACTAAGCCAGATACTTGAAAATTCGGGAAAATTTCGAATTTCTGGCACACTTAGCGAACACATATAAAGGAGTAATTGTGGCTGAATTGTTTTATGAAGATGACGCCGATCTATCAATCATCCAAGGCCGCAAAGTTGCAGTCATTGGTTACGGTAGCCAAGGCCATGCGCACGCGTTAAGTCTGCGCGATAGTGGAGTTGATATTCGTGTTGGGCTTGCCGAAGGATCAAAGAGTCGAGCTAAAGCAGAAGCTGAAGGTTTACGCGTAGTGGATCCAGCAACGGCTGCTAAAGAAGCTGATGTCATCATGATTTTGGTTCCTGATCATATTCAGCGCAAAGTTTATGCCGAAGCCATTGAGCCAAATTTAAATGCAGGTGATGCACTGTTCTTTGCACACGGATTTAATATTCGATTTGGGTACATTAAGCCGCCAACAAATGTTGATGTCTGCATGGTTGCCCCTAAAGGCCCAGGTCATTTAGTTCGTCGTGAATATGTAGCCGGCCGAGGTGTGCCAGCTATTGTCGCAGTTGAACAAGACGCCACAGGCAAAGCTTGGCCACTCGCACTTTCTTACGCAGCTGCAATTGGCGCATTACGTGCCGGTGGAATCAAAACTACCTTCACTGAAGAAACTGAAACTGACTTATTTGGTGAACAGGCCGTACTTTGTGGTGGAGCATCAGCTCTAGTCCAAGCTGGTTTTGAAACTTTAGTTGAAGCTGGTTACCAACCAGAAGTTGCATATTTTGAGTGCCTACACGAACTGAAACTAATTGTTGACTTAATGTACGAAGGCGGAATTGCTAAACAACGGTGGTCAGTTTCTGATACCGCTGAATATGGTGATTATGTTTCAGGCCCACGTGTAATTGATACTCGCGTAAAGGAATCAATGAAAGGTGTGCTTAAAGATATTCAGTCGGGTGCATTCGCCAAACGATTTATTGACGATCAAGATGCTGGCGCACCTGAATTTAAGTCACTACGTGCAAAAGGTGAAGTACATCCAATTGAAGCAACTGGTCGAGAACTGCGTAAGTTAATGTCCTGGGTTAAAACAGATGACAGTGACTACAAAGAGGGAACTGCAGCTCGCTAAAAAATTTAGAGCAAAAAATCCGCCGTTAACCCAAGGCGGATTTTTTGCTTTTTGGACCTTAATCAATAGCAGGTAGGCTCGTTATATGGCTTCAGCGCTAGTGACCGGAACTTTTAACCCACCGCATATGGGTCATGTTCACCTCATTAAGGCGGCTATTGAAAAGCGTGACCATGTAGTAGTTGTTGTTTTAGCTCAGCCTCATGATCGAGTAAGTGCAGTAGATCGCGCAAAAGCTCTTCAGCAAGACTGTGTCGCTGAAGGTGTAGCCGAATCGGCAATGACTATTGTTCACGGTTATGAGTCGACACCGTATGAACTTGATGATGAATCTGCTTGGGATTCAAATGCCCGCGTTATCCAAGCACATTTACGCCAAACTCCACCGGTTGATTTGCTCGTAACTTCTGAAAAATCTGGCGATAAGTTTGCAAAAAAACTTGGGTTACATCACTTCAGCTTTGATCCTGATCGTAATTTAGTACCTGTATCGTCAACTCAAATTAGAAAAGACTTAATCGGGAATTGGCATTTACTTGGCCCAGGATCCCGCGAACTATTGGCTATCCGTGCTGTAATTATCGGGGCTGAATCTACTGGAACTACAACAACAACGTTGGCACTCCAGGCTGCGCTTAAAGCTCGCGGTGGAAACTTCACAGCCACAAATTCCATTCGTGAATATGGTCGCGATTTAACGATGCGTAAAAAAGAGCAAGCCGAATCGATGGGCTTAGTCGAAAATGCAGTGCCATGGACAGCAACTGACTTTGTCGAGATTGCAGTAGTGCAACAGCAGTTAGAAGATGTCGCAGCTCGAACTGGGGGACCGGTAGTTTGCTGTGACACGGATGTTTTTGCCACGATTATTTGGGAGCGTCGCTATCTTGGTGACAAAGCAAGTTTGGCTATGCCACCAACAAACCAAAACCGAATCTATTTTGTAACGCAACCTGATGGCGTGCCATTTATCCAAGATAAAATTCGGGATAGCGAAGATTTACGTGATTCAATGACACGTGAATTCGAAGATGACTTAATCGGTACTGGGCGCTCATGGGTTTCATTAGATGGCCCCGTTGAAACACGAGTTGAGCTCGCTTTAGATGCGATTGATACTGCGATTAAGCAGGCTTTTGATTTTCAAACTGCGGATTAACTTTAATTAAATCTGGGTTTATAGTGAGTTCATGCGAACTAGCAAAGTTATTCATGTAGTTAGTGTTCACGCTGAAGGTGAAGTCGGCGATGTGATAACTGGTGGCGTAAATCCGCCGCCCGGCGACACTATTTGGGAGCAGTCTAGATTTATTGCCAACGATGGCGAATTGCGTAATTTTGTATTGCGTGAACCACGTGGTGGAGTTTTT
>CAJBBC010000021.1 GCA_903951185.1 uncultured Actinomycetes bacterium | reverse complement strand
CTAGACCCAAACTTTGCACACGATTTAATCGTGGGTCGCAAGCAGTTTCATATCGAAATGGCAGATCGTCTTCGCTCACTCCAGAGATTCCACCAAGGCATTCAGTTACATCGTCACCAGTAAGTTCGATATGGATTCCGCCTGGATGCGTTCCTTTTTGAGCATGCACTTCAAAGAAACCCTTAACTTCATCGACTACATCATCAAACAAACGCGTTTTGTGACCGGATGCGGCTTCTTTCGTATTACCGTGCATCGGATCGCAAACCCAAACCACATTATGTCCAGACTTTTGCACAGCATCAATCAATTTAGGTAGCACTTCGCGTATTTTTCCAGCACCCATTCGAGTAATTAACATTAATCGCCCAGGCTTGTTGTCTGGATCAAGTTTTTTCATTAACGCAAGTAAATCTGCGTCTGTTATTGAAGGGCCGACTTTGACTCCAATTGGATTTTGAATTGTTGCAGCAAAATCGACGTGAGCACCACTAATGTCTCGGGTGCGCTCACCAATCCAAACAAAGTGCGCTGAAACATCGTAAGGATTTCCGGTACGTGAATCAATGCGCGTTAACGGCTTTTCATAGTCAAGTAATAGGGCTTCATGGCTGGCATAAAAATCAACGCGGCGAAACTCCTCTGGATCTGCACCGCAGGCTGTCATGAAAGATAAAGCTCGATCGATTTCAGCTGCCATTTGTTCGTACCGCTTACCTGGAGCCGATTGACTAACAAAATCTTGATTCCAGGACTGTACTTGGCGTAAATCGGCGTACCCGCCTTGAGTGAATGCTCGGATTAAATTAAGTGCTGATGCACTTGCATGGTAAGTCTGAACTAAGCGCATTGGATCGGGTGTTCGAGATTCACTATTAAAAGCCAAACCATTAACTGCATCACCGCGGTAAGAAGGCAAGCTAACACCATCTATAGTTTCGTCACCAGAACTTCTCGGCTTGCCATACTGGCCTGCAATCCGGCCTATTTTTACCACTGGTAGTGCAGCGCCATAGGTAAGAACGATTGCCATCTGTAAAACAGTTTTTAACCTGGCTCGAATTGAATCGGCAGTATTCGCCACAAAAGTTTCAGCACAATCGCCACCCATCAGCACAAATGCTTCACCGCGTTGCGCTGCAGCTAAGCGTTGGGTTAATTCATCGCATTCTCCAGCAAAAACTAAAGGTGGCAGCGACTTTAAAATTTCTTGAGCTTTTTCAAGCGCAACTGCATCAGGCCATTCAGGCTGTTGAGCTGCAGGTAATATAGGCCAAGAAATCTGTGACATCCATCTAGGTTAGTCGGGCTTGGCGTGGATTACTAAATCCAAGTTGGGAGTATCGGTAGATTACAGGTATGGCCATTCGCAAAGTTGCACTATTAACTGCTGGGGGTATTGCTCCTTGTCTTTCTTCGTCAGTAGGTGCCCTGATCGAGCGGTACAGCGAAGTTGCTCCGGATGTCGAAATAATTGCCTATTTAAATGGTTACCAAGGGTTACTTAAAGGTGAGTACATTACGGTAACGCCAGAAATTAGAGCAAACATTCATTTACTTCAAAGTTTTGGCGGCAGCCCAATTGGGAACAGTCGCGTTAAATTAACTAACGTTGCCGATTGCGTAAAACGTGGACTTGTCAAAGAAGGGCAGGATCCACAGCAAGTAGCGGCGCAGCAATTAGTCGCTGATGGCGTGGATGTACTTCACACTATTGGTGGCGATGACACTAATACTGCTGCTGCAGATTTAGCTGCCTACTTAGCAAAAAATAATTATGGATTAGGTGTGGTTGGGTTACCTAAAACTATTGATAATGATGTTTATCCAATTGCCCAGTCACTTGGAGCGTGGACGGCAGCCGATGAAGGCGCACGTTATTTCAATAATGTTGTCTCTGAACATACTTCAAATCCAAAAATGCTTATTGTTCACGAAGTAATGGGGCGTCATTGCGGTTGGCTAACTGCTGCAACTGCACTCGCCTACCGAAAACTGCTAAATGAACAGAGTTGGCTTGATTCATTTGGCACATCTAGGTCACGACGTGAAGTGCACGCTATTTATGTACCAGAACTTGAAATTGATATTGATGCCGAAGCAGCCCGCCTGTCTAAAGTGATGGAGTCGGTTGGCAATGTAAATATATTTTTATCCGAAGGTGCTGGTGTAGAGGCAATTGTCAGTGAGATGCATAGTCGTGGTGAGGTAATCCCACTTGATCCATTTGGTCACGTGAAAATAGATTTGATTAACCCTGGTGCTTGGTTCGCGGCACAGTTCGCACCAATGATTGGTGCCCAAAAAGTTTTGGTGCAGAAAAGTGGTTACTATTCAAGATCAGCTCCAGCTAATGCGCGCGATAAAGAATTAATCCATGACTGCGCAACCGTTGCTGTTGATGCTGCACTTAACGGAATTAGTGGTTTGGTTGGTATGGATGAAGATCAAAATAATAATATTCGAGCCTGCGAATTTGAGCGCGTTGCTGGTGGCAAACCTTTTGATACAAAGCAAATTTGGTTTGACGAACTACTGAAAGAAATAAATCAACCTAAAGGTAAATTACTTTCTCACTAGTTAAGCGCGTTTACGAGCGGCGTACTTATCAACATATTCTTGACCGCCAAGTTCCATTAACTTATACATAATTTCATCAGTGATTGAACGTAAGACGAATCGATCATCTTCCATGCCGTAGTACCTAGAAAAATCAAGTGCCTGACCAATTCGAATACCAACATCAACATTAAAATTCGGACGGCTACGTCCAATCGGCTGCACTTTGTCAGTGTTAATCATGGCAACTGGAATAACCGGGACCCGCGCTTCTAACGCCATCCGAGCAATGCCGGTTTTACCTCGGTATAAACGACCATCTGGTGAGCGAGTGCCTTCGGGGTAAAGTCCCAAAAGGTGACCTTCATTCAAAAGTCGAACGCCTGTTGCAATTGCGTCGGTTGCAGCATTGCCACCGGTGCGATCCACTGGAACTTGACCGGCACCGCGGAAAAACGCGGCGACAGCCTTTCCCTTAATACCGGTGCCCATGAAGTATTCGGCTTTAGCCATAAAAGTGATTTTCCGCGGAACTGCGATTGGTAAAAATATGGAATCGGAAAACGATAGATGGTTACTTGCGATTAGAGCTGCCCCATCAGCAGGTACATTCTCTAGGCCTTCGACCCAGGGATGGAAAGTGATATCTAAGGCCGGGCCAATTGCTATGTTCTTAAGGAACTTATAGAACTTATCGCTTTCAGACACAGGAACAACGGTAGTGAATTAAGTGGGTTTTGGGCAATTAGGCCATATTTAGCAAGAAATATAAGCCAACCTTGGGTAATCTCACCTTTAACGACCAATTAAGACAGACCTTGGGAAGGGCGCCTGTTCATGTTAGAAATGCACACACCAGCTTTAGTTCAACCACCAACTACTGGAAATGTCACTGACATTCTCGAAAGAATAGTTGCGAAAAATCCACAACATCCGCTGGCCAGAATTCCAGAAGGAACAGAATGGCTTACGGTCACTGCTACGCAATTCCATAACTTGGTAAAAAGTGTGGCTAAAGGCCTAATTGCTGATGGTATTTCAACCGGTGATCGGGTGGCCATTTTCTCGCGCACTCGATATGAATGGACGGTAGCGGATTTCGCGATTTGGTATGCCGGCGGTATCCCGGTGCCAATCTATGAAACATCTTCGCCAGAACAAGTTAAGTGGATTATGTCTGATGCAAATGTTGTCGCGACTTTCTTTGAGGCAAGCCGTACTACATACGCCTATAAAGATATTGCTGCATCTGTTCCACAGATGACACGCAGTTACGTTTTTGCTGAGAATGCCTTCAATGAGTTAACTGCTAAAGGCGCAAATATCTCTGATGCTGATTTAGAGAAACGCCGAACCCATAACTCCCCTGAAGATCCAGCCACAATTATTTACACAAGCGGTACTACCGGGCAACCAAAAGGCTGCGTGCTTACTCACTCAAATATGTTTGCCGAAGTTGATAATTTAGTTGAAGGTATACCGGAAATTTTTAAAGCTAAAGATGCTTCAACTCTAATTTTCTTGCCGCTGGCTCATGTTTTCGGAAGATTAATTCAAGTTGCGATGATCCGTGGCCAAGTAACTATCGGTCACTGCCCAAATCCAGTTTCTTTACTTCGTGATTTGGAATCGTTTAAACCAAGTTTCTTACTAGCCGTGCCAAGAGTCTTTGAAAAAGTCTTCAATGGAGCCGGGGCAAAGGCTCATGCCGCAAGCCCAGTTAAAGGCAAGATCTTTGATAAAGCTGCAGCAACTGCAATTGCTTACAGTGAAGCCTTGGACCATGGCAGGCCAGGTATTGGTTTAACTATTTCCCACAAACTCTATGACGCACTTGTTTACAAGAAATTGCGCAATGCAATGGGTGGTCGAGTTACTCATGCAATCTCAGGTGGAGCCTCACTTGGCGCGCGACTTGGCCACTTCTATCGAGGCCTAGGACTGATGGTTCTTGAAGGTTACGGACTAACTGAAACAACAGCTGGTACAACACTTAACGTTCCATCGGCTCTAAAAATCGGTTCAGTTGGTCAACCGGTATTTGGCACATCAATCAAAATTGCCAGCGATGGTGAAGTTTTGATTAATGGCCCACACGTATTTAAAGGATATTGGAATAACGAATTAGCAACTAAAGAAGCATTCACACAAGATGGTTGGTTCCACTCCGGTGACATAGGTGAACTTGATGAAGACGGATTTTTGAGAATAACCGGTCGTAAGAAGGAAATCATTGTGACTGCCGGTGGCAAAAATGTTGCCCCAGCAGTTCTTGAAGATCGTCTTCGCTCGCATCCAATTATTAGCCAATGTGTTGTAGTTGGTGATTCTCGCCCTTACATTGGTGCGCTAATTACTTTGGATCAAGAAGCACTGCCAACTATTTTGGCTGCAAATGGAATTGCTGAAGCACCAATTGAAAAACTAGTTGATGATCCAGCTATTCGAGCACTTGTGCAGACAGCAGTTAACAACGCAAACGAAGCGATTTCACTTTCGGAAGCAATCAAGAAATTCAAGATTCTGCCAATTGACCTAACTATCGACAATGGATACTTAACACCAAAGATGAGTATTCGTCGCCATGTGGTCACTTCAGATTTTGCTAATGAAATTGATGGGCTGTACAAATAGGCCTATTTTGAATTCCAAAATAATCGGGTTAGTTGTCACCTGGCTACTAACCCGATTATGGGTTTTATTAGCTGGGTTTCAGGTAATCAAATACCCAAACGGCCCCAGTTTGTTTGCAGATGTTCGGCTGTATGACTGGTGGGCAGCGAATATCCAAGATGGCCACTTCCCGATTAACGATCCGATGTGGCAATACCCTCCGCTTGCTGCACTTATTTTCTTACTAGGTTATTTAATTGCGCCAAGTACGATCGGCTTTGTTTTTCTAGCTTTAGCTGCTGATGCTCTGATCTTCTACTACTTAATTGAATCAAGTAACACTGGAGCTCACCAAAGCCAGTATTTAGCTCCAGCGATTTGGGTTTCGGCAGCCATTTTCATGGGTCCAATTATCTTGGGGCGCTTTGATGTCTTCCCAACTTTTTTTGCGGTGTCAGCATTACTTTTTGCCAATAACCCAAAAATTTTTGGAATTAATTTAGCAATTGGTGCAATTCTAAAAGTCTGGCCAGTTTTACTTTTAGTTGGTCAACCGAATGCAGTGGTAAGAAAGTCGCTTACTTGGTTCACTTCAATATTCGTTGGACTTAGCCTGGCCCTAACATTTTGGTGGCCAAATAGTTTTACGTTCTTAGATGGACAAAGGTCTCGCGGTATCCAAATTGAATCAGTTGCCGCGCTGCCATATATGTTTTGGCATAGTTTGATTTCACCACTACAAATTGAATTTCGATTTGGCGCGGTAGAAGTTTTAGCCAGTGGAATTAACTTTGTTTCATTCTTAATAACAGCAATTGGCTTGATACTTATGGCCCAAGTTTTTATATGGAGAATACGTGGGCAACTAGAGAATATTCCGATCGCCCAAACTGCACTCTACTTAGTCGCAGTAGCAATCGTTACCAGTCGAGTATTTTCACCGCAGTACATGGTTTGGCTTTTTGGTCTGTTGGCAGTTTGCGCACTTAATCCGCCAAAGGAATTTCTTAAGATATTTGGTTTAATCGCAACAAGCACTTTATTCGGGCAGTTTCTTTATCCAGCGCTTTATAACAGTTACATGAATGGTGAAGTATTTACGCTATTGATCCAGCTTGTGCGAATTAGTGCGCTACTGGCGGCCACTTTCTATTTGTGGCGCAACATAAAAAATCAGCTACTTGAAATTAACTAGTTATCTGGATTCTGGTTTGCGAGCAACTTCTTTAATCGCGCAACCGGCTTTTCCCAAGTCCATTGATCAAGTACCCACTGCCGTCCAAAAGCACCTAATTCCGTGCGCATTTTTTCCGAACTCAAAATTTGAACTAATCGATTAATTAATTCATCTTTACTAACCCCATCAACGACGTACCCAGATTTACCATCAAGTACTGCCTCCGGTGCGCCACCTGAATTTCCGGCAATAACTGGAAGCCCACTTGCGCTGGCCTCTAGGTAAACGATGCCCAAACCCTCAACATCCCAGCCCGCTTTGCGTGTTCGACATGGCATGGCAAAGACATCCCCAGCTGCGTACCAATTTGGAAGCTGTGCAAATGGCACACTTCCGGTGAAGTAAACATCATCACTTAATCCAAGTTCAGCGACTTGAGCTTCTAATTTGCTGCGGTGTGGACCTTCGCCAACAATAATTAATGCCACACCCGGAACTAAAACTTTTAAATCTGGCAACGCTGAAATTAAGAGATCGTGTCCCTTGCGTGCCATTAATCTTGAAACGCTAACGATAGTTGGTCGATTAGCAAACCCAGCTAAAGCCCTAAGCCGTAAACCTGGCACTTTGTTCGCCGGTGAGAAAACGTTCGGATCAACGGCTGGCAATAGTTGATACATTTTTGCTTTTGCTGAATCAGAAAGACCTTTAGAGATTTCGGCTTTGGTGTAGTTAGTCAGATAAGTAAGTACGTCCACATCATTACCAATTTTTTGTAAAAGTTGTTTTGTACCTAAAGTTTTTGCCCACCCCGACTCATGTCCATGAGTGAAGGCCACAATTTTCTCGACCCCTAAATTGCGTAATGAATTACTAAGTAAACCCAGTGGGGCAGCTGCGCCAAACACAACATTCTTAACATTTTTCTCCAACACAATTTTTCGAGCTAATTTAAGTGTGTTTGGAGTGGGTAGTAATAATTTAGTTCGGGCGCGAACAACTGAATAAGGTTGCGATTTATCAAATTTGGCTGCTCCAGCCCAACTCGAAGTTAAAACTGTTACGGCACCCGGTTCAAACCGGCTGACTATCTCGTAGACAAAAGTTTGTATGCCACCAGGCCTTGGTGGGAAGTCATTTGTAATAAAAAGTGTGTGGCTCACTCGTTATAGATTACTGGCAAGCGGCCACTCTTTTTTCCTGGTCATTATCGCCCTTAATTAACCGAAGCGGAGCAACTAATCCGGCTTGTGCCAGGACATCGAGTGCATCCACATGGTGATCAAGGGTTTCTGGAATTGGGCCTAGCAGCATCGTGACCACACAGTCGGCACAAGCTAAATCGCGCATAACGCAGGTTTTGCAATCAATTAACATACTTTGAAATTTAATTGCTAGGACTGACAGTTTTGTGCAGGCTAAAAGTCCCCATTTAAAAAGGTTTTTGGCAATTTTCTGGAACTGCTAGTTACTGCCACTTAGTGCATAGCGTTGGCTAACTGAAACCCATAAATCTAGAACCGATTCTGCTGCCCCACTATCTAGTGCTCGGTAGGCCATCGGCAGGGCTCGACTCATTCTTGAAGTCAAAGAATCCGAAATCAACCCATAATTACCGCGCGCAGTAGCCGCGTCATAAGCCACTAAAGCCGCAGCCGCATTTAAGGCAACTACATCTCTAATTGCTTGTAAGTCGCCATCAGTTCGACCAGCCAAAATCGCTCTAACGATTTGAGCATTATATTTTGCATCGTCGCCACGAAGTTGATCTGGATAAGCAGGTGTAATTCCAAAAGATTTTGGATCGAGTACTTCTTCGCGGATTAACCCTGAAGTTACATCCCATGCACGGGTCGTTGAAACTGTAGAAATCTCATCGAGCCCGTCATCACTTCGAACTAAAATTGAGCTCTTATTTCTTTGTAGCTGAACCTGAGCAAGAACTGGCGCTAATTTTGCATCTGCAACACCGATTAAGGCAGCTTGTGGCTGACCTGGATTTGCTAACGGACCAAGAACATTAAATACAGTTGGGACAGCTAATTCTTTTCGCACTGTTGCTGCATACCGAAGGGCCGGATGATGTGCCGGTGCCATACAAAAACCAATACCGGCTTCAGCTACAGCAGATGAAACAAGAATAGGCGGCATGGTAATAGCCACACCCAAAGCTTCTAAAACATCGGCTGTTCCAGATTTAGATGAAACAGCTCGATTTCCATGTTTCAAAACTGGCACACCACAACCAGCCACAGTTAAAGCGGCCATAGTTGAGATATTTACTGTGTTTGCACCGTCTCCACCAGTACCAACTACATCGACTGCATGCCGATCAAGGTTCACTCGCACTGAATGTTTCATCATCATGTCGACTAATCCAATTATTTCAATCGGAGTTTCGCCCTTAACGCGCAAGCCCATCGCAAACGCGGCAATTTGGGAATCGGTTGCATTACCCGACATTAAATCTTCCATTGCCCAGGCAGCTTGATCGTGTGTTAAATCAGAACCATTAGCAAGTAGACCGAGAATTACCTTCCAAGTTACTTCAACCAATGTCATCGCCTTATTTAGAAATTGCGTGTGTTGGTGAAATTAAACTAAGAACCGCTTTAACTAATGCGCGCGGATCAATTGGATGCGCAACTACCGCATCTGCTCGTGACCACGTTGCCAGCCATCGATCATCTAGGCGAGCAACTAAAACTACAATCGGAGGGCAGTTGTAAATTTCATCTTTTAGCTGGCGACAGACCCCAAGGCCACCTGCTGGACTTGTTTCGCCATCTAGGATCGCCAAATCAAATTGCTTAGTGTCCATCACTTTGATTAATGCTGGCTCGGTAGCTACATCGAATATTTCAACATCGCTAATGTCTTCGGCCGGGCGGCGACCTAGGGCTGTTTTAACGGTGGCGCGAACATTCGGGTTGTCACTGTAGACAAGCACCTTGAGAATTTTCGCTGGATCGGTCACCTGTCCAGCGTATCTGACCCATTGAATTGGCCTCAATTTGCTACCTTGAAAGGCCTGTAAATTCGGCCTGACTACCTGGGCAAAAAAGTTAGATTTGGGCCAGATGAAATAGGTCACATCCCCCTATTTCCAAGGGACCTGGCCGATCAATTTTGCCGGGATCCCAGTAAACTTAAGCATTGTGAGCACAGCATCGACAGTTAGAGTCCCATCCGCGGCTGAACGTCCAAATATGGTTTCAGTCGGCACCATAATCTGGCTATCCAGTGAATTGATGTTCTTCTCGGCACTATTTGCAATGTACTTCACTTTGCGGGCCGTCAACTTAGAGCTTTGGGCTGAAGAAGTTGAAAAACTTAATATTCCATTTGCCGCCTTCAACACAACCATTTTGGTGCTGTCCTCAGTTACTTGCCAGCTTGGTGTCTTCGCCTCAGAACGTGGTGACGTGAAGAAGCTTCGCAAATGGTTCACCATAACTCTGCTTATGGGAACTTACTTCGTGGCTGGACAGATTTATGAATATGCAAAATTAGTTCATGAAGGATTGTCGCTTTCAACTAATGCATACAGTTCAGCTTTTTACTTAACCACTGGCTTCCACGGATTACATGTAACCGGTGGATTAATCGCCTTTGTATTTGTTTTACTTCGAACTTTTCAAACTAAACACTTCACCCACGGCCAAGCAACTTCAGCCATTGTCGTTTCTTACTACTGGCACTTCGTGGATGTTGTTTGGATCGGCCTGTTCGCAATTATTTATTTAATTCAATAACTAGTTTCAATTAGACGAGGATAAGTTAGTGGCATTAAGTCGTAGGCATCCAGCAGTACTTGCAACTGTGATCGGTGTGGCTCTTGGAACTATGGGTATTGCGTATGCGGCTGTAGATTCAAGCACTAAACCAAAAACTACATTAGTTTCGCAAACTCAAGTTGAAGAAGGTAAAGCCTTATTCATCGAGGGTTGTTCTTCATGTCACGGCTTAGCTGGTCAAGGAACTTCTGATGGCCCATCCTTAATCGGAGTTGGCGCGGCATCCGTTGATTTCCAAGTTAGTACTGGACGTATGCCAGGCGTTGGTCCAGGTATCCAAGCTCCAAAGAAAAAAGCCATCTATAACGAAACTGAAATTGCTGCGTTAGCTGCATATGTCGCAACTCTTGGACCTGGCCCCGCTATTCCTACTGCTGAACTTTTGGATACATCTGGTGCTGAACTTGCACTTGGTGGTGAACTCTTTAGAACTAACTGTGCACAATGTCATGGTGTTTCTGGGCGAGGTGGCGCACTTTCCGAAGGTGGCGTGGCACCTAGCTTGATGGATTCTGATGCAAAAAACATTTACCAAGCAATGATCTCTGGACCACAAAATATGCCAGTTTTTTCAGATACCACTTTGCCAGTTGAAGATAAGCAAGCAATTATCGCTTACATCGAACAACTGCAAAAAGGTGAAAACCCTGGTGGAAACGGACTTGGTCGACTAGGTCCAGTTACTGAAGGTTTGTTTATTTGGGTAGTTGGACTTGGCGCACTCTTAGCCGTAGCAATTTGGATCGGAGCAAAAGCGAAATGAGCCACGACCATAACGAACTTGAACCGTATGGCGCTAAAGATGGTGTCGATGTAGTTAGCGGTGTCCCAGTATTTCCAATGGGAGAACACCAGTTACGTCGCGCTGATATTGATCCAAAGGCGGCAAAGCGAGCTGAACTACAAGTTGCCTCGATGTTTGGTATTTCCGCAATTTGTTTACTTGGTGCAGTTATTTCGTATGTTGTTGTCTCAAATACTTTATTTATCAACGTGCCCATGGTTGGCAAAGTAAATGCAAATCACTTTTCAGTTGGAACTTTATTTGGACTTGGCATATTTCTAATTGGTGCTGGCGCTATTCATTGGGCTAAGAAACTTATGCCCGACGATGAAATAGTTCAAGAACGTCATTCCCTTACATCTGCACCTGAAGAGCGTGCTGAAGTAGCAGAAATTTACAAACGGGGTGCAGCAGAAACTGGTATTGGCGAACGCAAAATTATCCGCCGGACCCTACTAGGTGCCCTAAGTCTGTTTCCACTTCCTCTAATTGTTATGTTGCGCGACTTAGGTCCGATGCCAGGTACTCGCCTACGTGAAACTATTTGGGACGAAGGTATCCATTTAGTTACTGATGCGACTTACCGAAAAATCAAAGCGACTGACATGCAAATTGGCACGCTGATCAATGCGGTGCCAGAGAATTTACTTGAAGTTGAACATGAAGATGAGAACTTAAATGAAAGAGGTAAGGCCTCAATTATTTTGGTTCGTCTAGATCCAGCTGATATCGTTTCGCAGCAAGGTGAAGGTTGGGATTACCAAGGAATTGTGGCTTACTCAAAAATCTGTACTCACGTAGGCTGCCCTATTTCGCTGTACCAACAGCGCACACATCACCTACTTTGCCCATGTCACCAATCCACTTTTGACCTTTCAGATTCAGGCAATGTGGTCTTTGGTCCCGCCGCCAGGCGGATGCCGCAACTTCCTATTACTGTAGATGGCGAAGGGTATTTGGTGGCCACATCTGGTTTCCAAGAACCTGTTGGACCTAGTTTCTGGGAGCGCGGATGAGCACGAAGCCAAATGCAGCTATAACTGCACCCAATAAATCTGTGGTTGGTGGCGTGGCTGGTTATGTAGATGACCGTCTTGCCTCAGCAAACTTCACAAAGCGTTTACTAAATAAAGTCTTTCCTGACCACTGGTCGTTCATGCTTGGTGAAATCGCACTTTACAGTTTCATTATTTTGTTACTTTCCGGCACTTACTTAACTTTATGGTTCAAGCCGTCAATGGTTGAAGTTATTTACAACGGTTCTTATGTGCCACTAAAAGGCATAAAGATGTCGGAAGCTTTCGCCTCAACTTTAGAAATTTCATTTGATGTTCGTGG
>CAJBBC010000020.1 GCA_903951185.1 uncultured Actinomycetes bacterium | reverse complement strand
GTTGTTTCTTGCCAAAATGAACGCTCACAATTGCAAAATAAAGCTACCGCGATGGGTGTGCTTCAGGCTAAGTTACTTGTGCGGATGCGCGAGGAAGAGCGTGCAAAAATCGACGCATTAAAAGGTGACAACCTCGGATCGTGGGGCAACCAAATGCGCTCATATGTTTTACACCCATATCAAATGGTTAAAGATATTCGAACTGAATATGAAACTGGAAATACCTCAGCAGTTCTAGATGGTGAAATAGATCACTTCATTGAAGCGGGAATCCGCTGGCGTCGTGAACAATCGGGATAATTTGGACATACTTCTGTCCAATTTCGGCGTGGCAAGGGCAACAAAAAAGGCTTAATTTATTAGTCTTTGAAGAGTACGAATCGTACAAATTGCCAAATACTGGGAGACCATTTTGATTCGCTTTGACCAAGTCACAAAGCAGTATCCAAATTCGGCAGCTCCGGCTTTAGATGATGTCACCCTTGAAATTGCTGATGGAGAATTTGTCTTTCTCGTCGGCTCATCGGGTTCGGGTAAATCTTCATTAATTCGACTTGTTCTTAAGGAAGATACGGCAACATCTGGAACTGTTGAAGTAGACGGCGTAAACATTGGCGAACTTGCTAATCGTGAAGTGCCAGAATTTCGCCGGGGAATGGGCGTAGTTTTCCAGGATTTCCGATTGCTACCAAATCGCACTGTTTACGAAAATATTCAATTTGCACTTGAAGTGATTGGCGCTCCTGATGACGAAATTGAAAAACGTATCCCGGCTGTACTTGAATTAGTTGGTTTAGATGGCAAAGAGCATCGTTTTCCAAATGAACTTTCAGGTGGCGAACAACAACGGGTGGCTTTAGCTCGCGCTGTGGTAAATCGTCCAAAACTTTTGCTTTGTGATGAGCCAACTGGAAACCTTGATCCAACCACAAGTCTTGGCATTATGAAATTACTTGATCGCATTAACCGAACTGGAACAACTATTGTGATGGCAACTCACGATCATGCCATGGTAGATGAAATGCGAAAACGAACTGTGGAAATTGCTAACGGCCGGATTATTCGGGATGAGCAAAGCGGTAGTTACAAAATGGGAGATATTTAATATGCGGTATGCATTCGTCTCTCGTGAAGTTAAAGCTGGCTTAAAGCGCAATTTAACTATGACAATGGCGCTAATTATTTCGGTTGCTGTTTCACTTACTCTTTTTGGTACTGCGTTATTGCTTCGAGCACAAGTAGACCGGATGAAGGGCTACTGGTACGACAAAATTGAAGTATCTATTTTTCTTTGCGGCAATAGTTCGCTTGCATTTACTTGTACAGGCACCGTTACCGAAGACCAACGAAATGCCATTAATGCAAAATTGACTGGTTTAGCACCAACGGTTCAAGAAGTATTTTACGAATCATCAGCTGACGCTTACGAGAGATTTAAAGAGCAATTTGAAGGCTCATCTATTTTGGCCAACGTCAGCCCTGATGCATTACCTGAATCTTTCCGGGTAAAAATTGATAACCCAGAAAATTTTGATCAAATTGCCTCAGCCGTTGGAACTATGCAGGGTGTTGAATCTGTTCAAGATCAACGTAAATTACTTGAGCGATTTTTCCAGATTTTAACGGGCCTACAAGCTTTCACTTTGGCAATCGCTTTGGCAATGTTATTTGTCACGGTTATGTTGGTAATGAATACTATTCGCGTGGCGGCGTTTGCTCGACGTCGAGAAACTTCGATCATGCGTTTGGTCGGTGCAAATAACTCCACAATTAGGCTGCCGTTTATTTTAGAAGCGGTGACCTCTGCACTTGTTGGAGCAACTATTGCCTCACTGGGCATTATTTTTGCTAAGGCCTACTTAATTGATCAGAAGCTAGCGCCGAATTTAACATTCATCGCCTTTGTTAACTGGACTGAAGTGCTACTGCTTTTGCCATGGCTTTTCCTTGCAGGTATTGCCATTTCAGCTGGAGCTTCTTCACTTACATTGCGTCGATATCTGAAAGATTAACCAAAAAGGCTTAAATTCAGCCAAATTTTGTGCAAAACACCGCTTTGTAACACCAGTAACACCAGTAACACCAGTTAATCTAGAAGAACTTCCCCATTGAACGGAGCTTTACTGTGCGCGCATCTTCCCAGCGTGTAATACGTGTTATTGCCTCCGTTTCTTTAGTTTTAACGGCTTTAGCTGGTCCAGCTTTTGCTGATGATGCCCTTGATAAAAAAGTTGCTGCCGCAGCGGACGCTCTCGCTAAAGCATCAGCTGCCGCTGCTCAAGCTGCCAAAGAATTACAAGCTGCCCAGTCGCAATTGCCAGCTGCTCGGAAAGCACTCGCCGATGCAACTGCTGCTGAAGCGTTAGCTCGAGCTGAATTTCAAACGGCACGCACAAATGCCGACATTGCCAAAGCAGCGTATACCGAAGCTCTTATTCGAGTAACAAGTAAAGAAGCAGAAATATCGATTTTGCAAAATAAAGTAGATCAATTTGCGCGCACTGTTTACCAACAAGGGCAAACAAGCCAATGGGAAATAATTCTAAATTCGACTTCGCCAACAGATTTAACTTTACGACTTGAAGCCATTCGCGCAATCACGCAGGCAAATGCAAAAAGTCTTGAAGAATTAGTTATTGCTAAAAAACAGTTAGCTATTGAGGCAGCAGATGCCGAAGAGAAACACCGTGAAGCTGAAAGACTTGAAGGCCTGGCCCAAGATGCACTAGCAAAAGCCGATGCGGCTGCAGAAAAAGCAGCGCAAGCAAAAGCTGCCGTTGATTTATTAATTGCCCAAGAAGCCGCTGCCTTTAAATTAGCTGAAGATGATAGAGCGCGTGTTAAGCGTCAATATGACGAACTTCGAGCTGAACAACTTCGAGTTGCTGGAATTTCAAAAGGTGCCTCTAAAGGTAACGGCGATCCACTTGCAACGGGTTCACTTTCTTGGCCGCTGACTGGTCGTTCGGCTGGTGGCGGTGTTGGTTGGCGCGTCCATCCGGTTTACAAATACAAGAGTTGCCACACGGGCGTAGATGTAAGCGCTCCTACTGGTACTCCAATTACTGCGGCTGGATCTGGCGTAGTTATTTCTGCGCGCTGGAGTACCGCGTACGGAAATATGATCATGATTGACCATGGCGGCGGTTTAGTAACTATGTACGCTCACATGACTGCATTTGCAGTGGGCAATGGTTCCGGTGTTGGTAATGGTCAAGTCATTGGCTATGTGGGTAGCACTGGCTGGTCAACTGGTCCACACTTACACTTTGAAGTACACGTGAACGGTAAGCCTTACAATCCAATGGGTTGGTTTGGCGCCAGCCGTACCGTTGTTTCTTGTTGGGGATAGTGATTTAGATGGCAAAAGAGCAAGGTAAAAAGCTCATTGCTCAAAATCGAAAAGCCCGTCACGATTACGCAATTGAAGATGTTTTTGAAGCTGGCTTAGTTCTAGTTGGTACTGAAGTTAAATCTTTGCGAGCCGGACGCGCCAGTTTAATTGACGGTTTTGCCATGGTAGAAAATGGTGAAATCTGGCTTCGCGGTGTGAATATCCCAATGTACGACGAAGGCTCATGGACAAACCACAGCCCATTACGAGCGCGGAAGTTACTACTTAACCGCAATGAGATTTCCAAAATTTCAAACAAGATGAAAGAAAGTGGCTTAACTCTTATTCCGTTAAGCCTGTATTTTTCAGATGGCAAAGCAAAAGTTGAAATCGGCATCGCTAAAGGTCGCAAGAATTACGATAAACGACAGGCTATCGCCGAGAAGGATGCAAAGCGTGAAACCGCTAAAGCCGTGGG
>CAJBBC010000019.1 GCA_903951185.1 uncultured Actinomycetes bacterium | reverse complement strand
CGTTTGAACAGAGTGTAAGTACTTTAATCGAAACGAGAATGCGTGAAATTTGTGCGGGAATTGCTTCTAGTTATGGTGCTTCGGTAGAGGTGGAATACACACACGAGTTTCAACCAACAATTAATCATCCAGAGGCGACTAAGCATGCTCTTAAAGCCGCAATTGAAGTTGTGGGTGAAGCAAAAGTTGATGGTCAATGTCAGCGGTGGATGGGTAGTGAAGATTTTGGCGTTTTCGCCCTTTCAATTCCAGCCTGCTTTATGTTTCTTGGCACTGGCGTAGATTCAACACCATTACATAATCGGGAATACAACTTCAATGACGAAGTACTAGAAGTTGGCGTTAACTATTACACCAAACTAATTAGAAATTTACTTGTCTAGTACTCGATGAACTTTATGCTGAGCGGATTGCGCTAGCGGGCGAATAACCATCAAATCCACGTTGTAATGATGCGGCAAAGTAACAGTCCATCGAACTGCTTCAGCAACATCTTCTGCGGTTAATGGCTGCGCCACACCTTCGTAAATCTTGGCAGCTTTTGCAGTGTCGCCACCAAAACGCTTTACGGCAAATTCGTCGGTCTTAACCATGCCTGGTGCAAGTTCAACAACGCGGACTGGTTCGCCACTTAATTCAAGGCGCAATGTTTCGGCGATTGCAGCTACAGCATGCTTAGCTGCGGTGTAGCTGCCACCATTTTCATAAACAATTCGGCCTGCAGTAGAACCAGTGATAACAATTGTTCCGCGACCAGATTTTTTCAATGCAGGCAAAACTGCTTTTACTGCGCGGACAGCACCAATTACATTGACGTCATAAGTCTTAATCCAGGATTCAACATCGGCAGACTCAATTGGGGTGCCATCAAAAGCACCACCGGCATTAACAAAAAGTACAGTTACATCTTTGCCCTCAACATGTTTTGTGAGGCGATCGATGCTGGCTTGATCAGTAACATCTAATTCAAACGGTTCAATCAAACTATTTGCTTTTGCAAGGTCTTGGAGCATATCTACTCGACGAGCTGCAGCTATAACTTTGTAGCCCTCACTCGCTAAGGCTCTTGCGGTAGCAGCGCCAATGCCACTACTAGCTCCGGTAATTACTGCATAACCTGGTGTACTCATAACGCTATTTTGCACTAAGTCGTACTTGGATTCCAATGAACCCCGGTTATTTACCTAAAGTGCTTTTTATGGCTGAAATAAAGTCATCTACATCTTGTTCAGTGGTATCCCATGAGCACATCCAGCGCACTTGTCCAGTTAGGTGATCCCAAACGTAGAAGCGGAAAGATTTTTGCAATTCTTCAGTAACTTTTGGATCAAGGTACGGAAAGAGTGCATTTGCTTGCGGCTTTTCAACTTTCACTACATCTTTAACGCCTTCATACAAGCGTTGTGCCATTGCATTACTGTGGCTGGCATTTCGCTCCCACAGATCTCCATCGAATAGAGCCAATAGCTGTGCTGATAGATATCGCATTTTGCTACCAAGTTGCATTGCCGATTTACGAACAAACTTAATTACATCGGCAAGTTCTGGATTTAGAATTAGAACTGCTTCAACGCCCATTGCGCCATTTTTTGTGCCACCTAATGAGACGACGTCAACACCCACGTCACTTGTGAAAGCTCGCATTGGAACACCAAGGGCAGCCGCAGCATTGGAAATACGCGCCCCATCAAGATGTATATACATACCTTTGCTGTGGGCAAGATCCGCAATCGCTCTAACTTCTTCCGGAGTATAAATCGTGCCTAGTTCCGTTGATTGCGTAATTGAAATTACTTTTGGCTGCGCACGGTGTTCGTTACCAAAGCCCCAAGCTTGCGTCTCAATTAATTCTGGGGTTAGTTTTCCATCTGTTGTCTCAATTATGTGCAACTTTAAGCCAGCAACTTTTTCTGGAGCGCCGCCTTCATCAACATTTATGTGTGCCCCTGCAGCGCAAATGACTGCTTCCCAAGCGCGGCACATAGCTTGCAGTGAGACTACATTTGCGCCAGTGCCGTTAAAGACCGGAAAAATTTGTGCACTTTTTCCAAAGTGTTTTTTGATAACTTCGCCAAGCTCTGCGGTGACATCATCGTCACCATAAGCAGCTTGGTGGCCGCCATTCACATCACTAATTTTCTGAAGAACTTCTGGATGAATACCGGCGTAGTTATCACTGGCGAAGCCACGCCAAATTTTATTCGACATCAGAAGTCTCTCTCTCAGTGCTAATAAGTAATAAGTCTATTTGGGTGAGTTAATTCTCAAT
>CAJBBC010000018.1 GCA_903951185.1 uncultured Actinomycetes bacterium | reverse complement strand
GGATTCTTGCCACCAAGTTCAAGTGATGCACCAATTAATCGACCGCCGGCTTGGGCGCCAACTTTCTTTCCGGTTGCAGTTGAACCAGTGAAGCAAATGTAATCAACTTCATCGATTAGGGCGGAACCAAGTTTTGGCCCATCACCAATAACTAAGGTGGCTACTCCCTTTGGTAAACCAGCTTGATGTAATAAATCAACCGCATGTATTGCGGACCAGGCGGTTTGCTGATCTGGTCGAATAACAACTGTGTTGCCCGCGATCATGGCGGGGATCGCATCATAAATCGAAAGAGTTAATGGATAGTTCCAAGGGGAAATAATTCCGACTACACCTTTTGGTTTAGCTAAGACTTTTGTTTTACTTAGGACTGGAAAAATTCCGCTACGGCGATTTGGCTTTAATGCTTGCTTGGCAGTCTTTAGGTAATGCGATGTGATCATAGCGACACCAAAAATTTCAGCAGCCGCATGCGCTCTGGCTTTACCAGTTTCGAGTTGGATCACGTCAAGTAATAGATCTTGATTTTCAAATAGTAGATCGTAATAGTTTTCAAAAATTTCTAATCGATCACGAATATCTGTTTTAGCCCAAGTTTCACTAGCCGCACGCGCAGTGTTAACCGCTACTTTGACATCATCAACACTTGATTGCGGAACTTGTTGGATCTGTTGACCTGGAAATGGGCTAACTGGATGCAGGTAATCACCACTGGTCGCAACCAAGTTTGTGAAAATTTGATCTGTTGTGTTTATCGACACAGCACCAGCCTAAATGTTTTTAAGTAATTAGGAGCTAATTACTTAATTTGGAGTTACCACTACTTCGCAACGTTGAAATTCCTTCAAATCTGAATAACCGCAAGTTGCTAGTGATCTACGTAATGCGCCTACTAGATTCATGCTGCCATCGGCGGCGTGTGAAGGGCCATTGATGATTTCAGCCAAAGTCCCCGATGTACCAAGTTCAACAAGTTCACCACGTGGTAAATCGCTGTGAGTTGCTTCAAGTCCCCAGTGTCGACCCTGACCTGGTGCATCTGAAGCACGAGCAAAAGTAGAACCGACCACAACAGCATCCGCACCAAGTGCAATGGCTTTAGCTACATCGCCACTTCGGCCCATTGAGCCATCAGCAATAACAGATACATACCGACCGCCAGATTCATCCAAGTAATCTCGGCGGGCAGCAGCGACGTCAGCTACAGCGGACGCCATCGGAACTCGAACACCCATTACGTCAGCAGTTGTATGGGCTGCCCCGCCGCCAAATCCAACAAGTACACCAGCTGCACCGGTTCGCATTAAATGCAATGCAGCGGTGTAAGTCGCACAGCCGCCAACAATAACTGGCACATCAAGTTTGTAAATAAATTCTTTCAAATTAAGTGGCTCACCTTGTGCTGAAACATGTTCGGCACTAACTGTTGTTCCTCGGATAACGAAAATGTCTACGCCAGCATCTACTACATGTTTTGCGTATTGCGCTGTGCGTTGCGGACTTAAGGCGCCAGCTACTGTAACTCCAGCAGCGCGCATTTGTGCAATTCGCTGTGTAATCAAGTCTGGATTAATTGGCTGCGCGTAAATTTGTTGTAATCTTTTGATCGCATCTTTTGGTGCAAGTTTCGCAATTTCAGCTAAAGGTTTTTCAGGATTCTCATATCGAGTCCAGAGACCTTCTAAATTCAATATTGCTAGGCCGCCAGCTTCACCAAATATTTTGGCGCTTGTTGGCGATACAACTGAATCCATTGGAGCGGCAATAATTGGATGTTCAAATGTGTACGCATCTATTTTCCAATTAAGCGAAACTACTTCGGGATCCCGTGTGCGTCGACTTGGAACTAATGAAACGTCATCAAATGAATATGCAACTCTGGCACGTTTTGAACGCCCTACTTCTACATCTGACATTTTTACTCCTAGCGACCGTGATAGTTCGGGGCTTCAACAGTTAACTGCACATCGTGCGGATGACTTTCCTTTAGTCCAGCTGATGTAATTCGAATCAAACGTCCACTTCGTTTTAATTCAGCGATTGTGCCAGCTCCCGCATATCCCATTGAGGCGCGAAGTCCACCAACTAATTGATGGGCAACTGCTGATAAATGGCCACGGTAAGGAACTTGGCCTTCAATACCTTCAGGTACCAGTTTGTCTTCAGATAAAACGTCATCCTGGAAATAGCGATCTTTGGAATATGACTTAGCTTCCCCGCGGGATTGCATTGCACCTAATGAACCCATGCCGCGATACAACTTATATTGCTTACCGTTAACAAAAACTAATTGGCCAGGCGCTTCTTCGCAGCCGGCAAGTAATGAGCCAAGCATTACCGTGTCTGCGCCAGCAACTAAAGCTTTTGCAATATCACCTGAATACTGAAGACCGCCATCACCGATTACTGGAACTCCTGCAGGTCCAGCCGCTAGTGAAGCTTCATAAATTGCAGTTACTTGTGGCACACCGACACCAGCAACTACTCGTGTTGTGCAAATCGAACCTGGTCCAACACCTACTTTTACTGCATCGGCACCGGCGTCAACAAGAGCTTGGGCACCTTCACGCGTTGCAATGTTGCCACCAATAACTTGCACTTTAGTTTCACGCTTAAGACGAGCCACCATTTCTAAAACTGCACGTTGATGTCCATGTGCAGTATCCACAATGAGTACATCAACGCCGGCATCAACTAACGCTAAAGCTCGTTCATGTGCGTCTTCACCAACACCAATTGCAGCGCCAACCATCAATCGGCCACTGCCGTCTTTTGTGGCAAGTGGGTAACGATCACTTTTTACATAGTCTTTAACTGTAATTAAGCCGGTTAACTTACCAGCTTCATCAACAAGTGGAAGTTTTTCAATTTTGTTGATTCGAAGTAATGCAAGTGCATCATCACCATTCATGCCAGGACGTCCGGTAATAAGTGGCATCTGTGTCATAACTTCCAAAACTAAACGTGACTTATCTTCTTCAAATCGCATATCGCGATTCGTTACGATGCCAACTAGCACGCCAGTTTCGTCAACAACTGGAACTCCACTAATTCGATAGCGCCCACAGAGCCGATCAACTTCAGCCAAAGTGTCAGTTGGCGCACAAGTTACCGGATTAGAAACCATTCCAGCTTCACTGCGTTTAACTAAATCAACCTGTGACGCTTGATCTTCGATAGACAGGTTGCGATGCAAAATACCTAAGCCACCTTGGCGAGCCATGGCAATAGCCATCCGTGACTCAGTGACTGTATCCATCGCTGATGAAAGTAAAGGAATTCGTAGGGTAATTTCACGAGTTAAGCGAGTTGAAGTATCGACTTCGCTAGGTACAACTTCACTAGCTGCTGGGAGCAGTAAAACGTCGTCATAAGTAAGGCCAAGCATTGCAAACTTCTCAGGTAGGCCTTGCGTCATGACTGCCTTTCGGGGTAACGGCGATTACCCAAGATTACCCCCTATATAAATGGGATAAAAACACTGACGGACTTAGTTAAATACGGCCAACTGAGGTGGCCAGAATCATCAGCGTTTCATTAAGGCTCTGCGGTGAAACTACATCGGAAATTTCATGATCAAGCCAACCTGGTCCAGCCGCAACTAGGGCTGGTGCTGGCCGTTGCTGAAGTAAAGCTTGCCAAATATCAGGTTCGGCCGTACCTCTAGTTTGTGACCAAACTAGGACAGCACTTGGCCCAATTTTCTTAGCCGCTGCAAGTAACGAGTCAGCCGGTAAGCGGGCACCCAAAATACGCGAACTTATTTTATGTTCAGCCAAGCCAGCGGCTATCGCAAACATTGGCAGAGTATGTAATTCGTGGGCAGTACAAGCCAAGATAACTGGTCTAGCGTTGATCGGATCAAAAACCGAAGTTGAAATAATTCTTAATTGGCTTTCGATTGAGTCAGCAAGTAGATGCTCAACCTCAATACCTTGCCCAGTAAGAGCCCACTTCTCACCCACAGCTTTTAATGCTTCGATTAAGACGTTATCCCAGGTCCAAAGCACGCCTTTAGTGTCAAGTAAATTTCCGATGATGCGATTGCAGGCAGCTGAATCCAACATATTTGCTGCCCGAAGTAAACCGCGAACTGTATTTCTTGGACTATCTAAATCGACTATTTTTTCGGTTTGCTGTGCACTTCGGCTGTCTTCAGTTAAGACCGGCTTTTGTTGCAAACTGGCTGGTTGAACATTTTGATCTTTTGCAATTTGTGCGGCTTTATTTGGACTTAAGCCCTGGACAACTAAGTTGCGCATGTAATCTAGGCGAGCTACATCAGTTAATGTGTAGAGGCGATTTTGGCCGGAGTCGTGTTCACTTGGCCCAATGCCATAGCGGCGATCCCAAGTTCGCAATGTAGCTGGGGCGACGCCAAGTCTCCTAGCAACTGCCGCCACTGTAAGCATTACGGTGGCGTCTGCTAATTCTGGATGCAGGGCTTGAGATTTAACCATGCGTTCATTTTCCTGCATATGCCAAGTGTGCGCATTTTTAGGCAAATTTCAGCCAAACGCGGAAATAAGCCATTTTGGGCAAATCGCTTCATAATTTGGGCATTTCAGACTTGACCAACTTATGAAACGATTTTATGATGAAGGAGTTATGGCAGATATAACTCGTTTACCTGGTCCAAACTCAGATTTCTGGGATTGGCAATTGGATTCTGCCTGCCGTGGCCTTGATTCCTCAGTTTTCTATCACCCAGAGGGTGAGCGCGGTCCGGCTAGGGAAAACCGCATAGCTCGCGCCAAAGTAATCTGCAGTACTTGTCCGGTGGTTAACCAATGTCGTGACCATTCGATCAAAACTCGGGAACCTTATGGCGTGTGGGGTGGCTTAAGTGAAGATGAAAGGTTCGCCGTCATCGCACTAATTGACCAAAAATCAAAGGGTAGCGCTTCCTAATAAAGCCTTTCTAAAAGTCCCAGATGGGCACTTTTCACTTGAAATTAGGCCAAATATTCATTCCAACACGAAACATTAATGTTTTTTCACGGTGCGAAACGCACTTTGTGCTTGTAAGTTAAAACATAGTGCCGCTGAATAGTACGAATAAATCCAATTATTCAACGGCATCCGATTGGAAGGATCGAAAAGAATGGGAAACCTATCTCCATTTTTAGATAACGGTCAATACACCGTTATCTACAACATGCTTTCGCTAGGTATTGCGAGCATGTTATTCACTGCACTATTCCTATTCATGGCCCGCGACCGAGTATTACCTCGTTACCGCATGGCCGTGATGGTTTCTGCAACAGTGACATCAATTGCTGCTTACCACTACTTCCGAATGTTTGATGATTTCAAACATGCATTCGGTACAGATGGTATGGGCGTTGTTGCTTACAACGTTGGTTACCGTTATGTGGACTGGTTCTTAACAGTTCCACTGCTAATGCTTGAAACAGTTGCCGTACTTGCACTTGCTCGTTCAGTACAGAAGTCAATGATGTACAAACTTGTACCAGCAGCTGCACTAATGATCGCACTTGGTTACCCAGGTGACGCTCGTCTAGACATCATGGGAATTTCTCCATCTGTCTGGGGTGCACTTTCAACAATTCCATTCCTTTACATTCTTTACGTATTATTCGTAGAACTAGGTAAGAGTCTGGAACGTCAATCCGCAGCAGTGCGTGAAAAAATCAGACTGCTTCGTTTATTACTTCTAGCAACTTGGGGCGTTTACCCGATTTCCTTCATCATGAACATGAATGCAACTGGATTTGATCCAGCATCTTTCGTTGCTCGTGAAACCGGATACACAATTGCAGATATTTTAGCCAAGTGTTTATTTGGTCTAATGATCTTCACAATTGCTCGCATCAAGTCAGCTGAAGATTCACCGGAACACGCAAAAGCTGAATACGGTAGCTAAGCACTAAATAAAAAAACCCGGGCTTATGTAACAGCCCGGGTTTTTTTATGCTCCTTTTGGAATTCGTGGCGTAGCTAACTCGCGACTTCGTTCAATTCGATTGGTTAGCCACAACAAGCTCAAACTCACGATTGCGTAAACCAATGTCACGACTAAGTAAGTTTGTAGTATCGAAATCGGTTGGTACGACTCAATATTTTTACCGCGACGTAATAGCTCTTCATACGGAATGATGTAGCCGATACTCGTATCCTGAACTAAGAAGAGTAGCTGGCTCATAATTGCTGGCGTCATTGCGTAAAGTGCTTGAGGTAATTCGATTAACCGCATACTTTGGCGATAATTCATTCCCAGCGCCATAGCTGCTTCGCGTTGACCCGATGGAAGTGAAATGATGCCAGCGCGAACAACTTCAGAGAAAACTGCGATGTAGTACATCGACATACCAATAACCAATACCCACAACCCAGAAAGTTTGAAGATTCCAGTTGTTGGTGCTGAAACAGCAATAAATAAAATCAAAATAACTAATGGCATCGACCGAAAGAATTCAACGAATGCCACCGCTGGTTTCGACAGAATCGGATTTTTTGATAACCGAGCTAATGCCATAAAAATTGAAAGCGGGAAAGAAATACAAGCCGTGATAGCTGCGGCCTTCAGCGTATTGGCCAAGCCACCTGCTAAGAATTTCCAAGTTCCAGGATGGGCAAATAGCTCCCATCGACGAAGTTCAAATTGGCCATTGTCTGCAAACCGCTGAATAACGATCCACATAACCCAGAGAATTATTAAAGTTGCGATTGCACTGCCAATCCAAACTCGCCGTTGGGCAATTGGCCCAATGTCATCAAAAAGGAAATCTTTTTCTTTGCTCATCGGACAATCTGCATTCGCACTTCGAGTTTATTCCAAAGAAAACCAGTTGGCAGAGCTATTGCTAAGTAGCACAGTGCAGCCAACAAGAAAACTGCCAAAGATCGCGCCGAGTCAAAATTTACTCGAGAAGCAACCCAATAAATCTCCTGAACACCAACTGCACCAGCTAAAGCAGTTGCTTTGATGTTACTAACCAGCAAGTTACCCATTGGTGGGATAACACTTCTGATCGACTGTGGAAGTAAAACATTCTTAAACATTTTTCCAAAAGTCATACCTAAAGCCCGAGCTGCTTCAATTTGACCCTTAGGCACAGTACGAAAACCTGCACGTAATGCTTCGGCAACGTAAGCCCCGGTATAAATACCCAAGGTTAAAATCGCTGTAATTGTTGTGGAGTAAAACACGCCAACTTTAGGTAAGCCGACTAGAAATAAAATAATTAAAGCTAATAGCGGGATGGCCCGCATTATTTCGATATAAACCGAGGCGACCGCCCGAAGGGGTGGAATAGGACCAATTCGCATAACGGCCACAACTGCACCGATAAAAAATGCTAAGAGTGCGGAGGTGACTGTTAAGAAAATAGTCATCTCCGCACCCCGCAAAAACATGGGCCAATATTCGCTAACTATGTAAATAAAGTCCATGTCTTTTTAGTCCTTTACGGAATCATGCCAACCGTAGGGATTTGTGGCTTGGTGCCTAGTACAGAACCAATGCTGGCGTCATAGAACTTAACCCAGGTGCCATCATCGATTGCTGTTTGTAGTAATTCATTAAGCCAGGCTTGGAATACAGGGTCATTATTTGCAATACCCCAACCAAGGCCTTCTTTAGTGAATGGTGCACCAACGAGCTTGATTTCGTCTGGTGTTAGTGCAACAACGCCGCCCATGTAGGCATCGTCATCAACATAAACATCGAAACGTCCATCTTTAACACCTTCAACACAAAGGTTGGTGTCTTCAACTTCGGTGATGTTTGCATCTGGAGCGCTCTTGCGAATGTTCTCAGATGTCACTGTGCCTACGCCATCACAAACCTTGATTGATGGATCATTAAGATCTTCAACTTTGGTTACTTTGGTGTAGTCAGCGCGAACCATCATGTCTTGACCAACTAAGTAGTAAGGTCCAGCAAAGTCGATTCGCTCATCACGTTCAGCAGTAATTGTGAAAGTTTTGATTACGATATCCACTTTTCCATTTTCAAGAAATGGCATGCGGTTTTCTGAAGCAGTTTCAACCCATTCGATGTTGTCTGCACTGCCAGTTAGCTTTTCTGCAACTAGACGAGAAAAAGCAGCGTCAAAGCCTTCAATTTCTCCAGTAGTTGGATTCTTTACAGAAAAGAGTGGTGTGTCATATGCAGTACCGACAACTAGTTTGCCTTTAGCAGCAATTTTTGCCATTGTGCTATCAGCCGGGAAGCTATTTGTAGTAGTTGATTCTGCGCTATCTTCACTACTTGAGCAGCCAGTTAGTAAGAGTGCTGTAACAGCAAGCAAACTTCCCATGGCTTTCATTTTGGTTCTATGTTGCATCTTTCTCCCTATCTTGTTGGGTTTTTTCTCTTGCCGATTAGTCCGCAAATTAATGCTGAAGAATCTTCGAGAGAAAATCTTTGGCTCGATCAGTTTTTGGATTCGAGAAGAATTCCGCGGGAGAAGCTTGCTCAACAATTCTTCCTTCATCCATAAAGATCACGCGATTAGCAGCTCGCCGGGCAAATCCCATTTCATGAGTGACAATAAGCATGGTCATCCCGTCTTGCGCCAAACTTGTCATTACATCCAAAACTTCGTTAATCATTTCTGGATCAAGTGCCGATGTTGGTTCGTCAAAAAGCATTACTTTTGGATTCATTGCTAATGCACGAGCGATAGCAACGCGTTGCTGTTGTCCACCCGATAACTCAGCTGGATATTGGTTTGCTTTTTCTGGAATGCCTACTCTGGTAAGTAATTTCATTCCAAGCTCATTGGCAGTTTTCTTGTCAGTGCCACGAACTTTAATCGGCGCAACTGTGATATTTTCCAAAGCTGTCATATGACCGAAAAGATTGAAGGACTGGAAAACCATTCCGACATCAGCACGGATTCGACTTAGATCTTTACCTTCAAGTGGCAGTAATTCGCCATTCACATGAACTTCCCCAGAGTTAATTGTTTCAAGGCGATTAATGCAGCGGCAGAGGGTCGACTTACCTGATCCACTTGGGCCAACAAGTACAACAACTTCGCCAGGTGAAATATCCAAGTTAATGTCATAGAGCACTTGGTTATCGCCAAATGACTTATTTACATTCTTTAGAGACACTAAAGCTTCTGTCGACTTTGGTTGCGAAGAAAATTCCATTTTTAAACTCCAAGCCAATCTAAGAATTCTTTCGATGGTCTAATTTCACCGACACGATTTCCGCCACCAAGTACTGGATATGAAAACCATTCATTAACTTCTGGAGTGTCATAGCCCCAAGATTTTAGGACTGCAGCGAACACAGTGCCACTGGATCTAAGTGCACCATCATCTAACTTAGAAGCCATTGCTCGACCATCTAGGTGTGCTGCACCATAAACAGCTTCAGCTCCGTCTTTGGCAAATACGCCTGGCGCACCAATCATTAAATCTGTGACATCGCGCCCTTCGCCACCAACTAAGAACGGGTAAGCCGACATTGCGTCAGCCACTTGGGCTTCAGGCGTGCCAGGAGCAGCTAACCGAATTTTTCGAAAAGCTAGCGCAAGACCTTTAGTCGAAATCGCATGGATTGGAGCTCCACAGCCATCAACTGCAGTTGCACCAATCTTCTCTTCAGCCAAATCTTCAACTGTGGCCAGAATTGCTTTTTGTAAAGGATGTTCTGGATCTCGATATCCTTGGGTTGGCCAATTATTGATTACACATGTTGCCACCATGCCCGAATGTTTTCCCGAGCAATTGTGATGTATGCGATCGGCTCGGCCACCTGCGCTAGCCCATTCGTAAGCAGCTTTTGGTGATTCCGGCATACTCATGGTGTTATCTAAAGCTTTTTCATCGAGCCCGGCTGTGGCCAGAATCGCCTTGGCAGTCTCGACATGCTCTTTAGTGCCTTCATGGCTAGCGCCAACTAAAGCCAGTAAATGTGGAGGTAGGTCCAGTCCACTTCGAACCATTGCAACTGCTTGAAGTGGTTTATGTGAAGAGCGGGGATAAGTTTGGCGATCTGGATGACCAAAAGTTCGGATGTTCCCTGACTGGTCATATAAAACAACCGAACCACGATGGATAGATTCCACATAGCCGGAGCGCACTACTTCGACTAAAACTGGGTTGGTTTCGAAATAAGGATTCGCCGAGAAACTATTGCTCACTAAGAAACTCTCTACTAGATCACCTTGAATTTAGTTTTGAACTGATCTCAGTATTGGATCCAAATTCATTAGTGTCAAGCGATTTATCAAATAGTTTCTCTGCGCGAGTTTAAAATTTATAAATTTTAGAGTTTAACTAGGGTAAGCCCGCTATTAAATTTAAAAATAAAATCCGAGCTAAATAATTAGCTCGGATTTTATTTTAATTTAGTTGGGCAAGCGCCTAGTGCGTATGTCCGGAATGTTTGTGACCATGACCGCTGTCATCGTCAGCAACTTCTTTTTTCTCAACAACAAGAGCTTCCGTAGTCAGTAACATTCCTGCAATCGACGCAGCATTTTCAAGTGCACTTCGAGTGACTTTTACTGGATCGATAACGCCTTGCTTAATTAAGTCGCCGTATTCACCAGTGGCTGCATTTAGACCTTGGCCAACGCCGAGTTCGCGAACTTTATCAACTACAACATAGCCTTCCATGCCTGCGTTTTCAGCAATCCAACGAAGTGGTTCAATCACACCGCGACGAACTATCTGCACACCAACTGCTTGGTCACCTGTTAAGCCAAGGCTGTCTTTGAGAATGTCGGCAGCATGAATAATCGCTGAGCCACCACCTGAAACAATGCCTTCGTCAATGGCTGCACGAGTTGCAGAAACAGCATCTTCAAT
>CAJBBC010000017.1 GCA_903951185.1 uncultured Actinomycetes bacterium | reverse complement strand
GGCTTGCATAACATTCCAGCCAAATGGTCTATTTAGTACGTCAAGCCAGCTACTAAATTCAATCTCACCCAAAACCTGATCGACTAATGCCACTGCGGTGCCAAGTGAATACTTTAATTCAGTGGTTAATTCTGATTCTGAAAAAAGTGCACCCGGAGCCCAAGTAAGTAAGCGACCAATTTTTTGCTGTGCTAATGGAATGATGTATTCACCATTATTTGCTGCCACCGGTGTCGGCTCAGTAAGTTGAGAAATTGTTGAAACTTTAGTTAGTAGTTCTTGTTGTAATTCAATAAATTCGCGTTCAGTTGAATTATGAACTTTGAAAATAAAAGTTCCTTGGTCACAAACAACTTTGTAATTTAGGTCACGCTCACCTGGCAACTTAGTGATCTCCCCAGCAATCCCGTAATTTGCCTGAAGAAGTTGCTCTATCTGCATACATTCATGTTGCCAGATCAGGTTGAGTTCCTGCCCAGCGCCACCAAGTTTGGCTGATGAACCTACACTTACAAGTATGCGAAATTCACGGTACCGATATACCCGCCTAGTAATGGCGCTGGATGCAGTTGGCACATTTGTTGCCGGGGCACTACTGCTGGTTATGCCTGAAACTGTCAACACTTTTTATGGTTTTGGACAGACTGAGATTGAACTTTGGTTCACCCGATTTATTGGGTTACTTTCGGTCGCACTTTCTGTGCTGCTTTCGACAACCTCACGCAATGTCGAAGATAAGCCTTTTCAGCGCGCGACTTTAGCTTTAATTGGAATTAACGCAGTAGTTGCCATGTCTATTTACGGCGCACCAGGTGTGCACACAACTGGCCGTGATATCAGTACTGGAATATTTGGTTTTGTCGCATTTTTATTCTTAATAACTTTGCCAATTAAACCAATTGGCTACAAGGAAGCAACTAAGTAAATGTCAGTAGTCGATGATTTCGATTTACAAGATCCTGATTTAGTTGCAAACCCATATCCGATCTTTAGTGAATTACGAAAATCTGAAAAATTACTGTGGAGTGATCGCCTCGGACTTTGGTTGGCGCCAACTTACGATTTAGCGAACACTACTTTGCGCGCACGCACACTTGGGCGCATATATCAAGATCGGTTACCACAAAGTGAGTGGGAAATATTCAACTGGCTTCACTCAGATTCAATTTTGGATAGCGAAGCACCAAAGCACACCAGATTACGTGCTTTAGTTCAAAAAGCTTTTACCCCAGGTCGGATTGAATCGATGCGACCAAATGTAGAACAGCTTTGCACTCAGCTACTTGATGATGCACAACTAAAAATTTCACAAACTGGATCATTTGATGTTTTAGCTGATTACGCCGAACCACTACCTGTTTTAGTAATAGCTGACTTACTTGGCGTGCCACGAGAAATGGCTAGTGATTTAAGGCGTTGGTCACAAGACATTGTAAAAATGTATGAATTTGGGCGCACTCGAGAAATTGAATTGGCTGCACAAAAAGCTGGATTTGAATTTAGTCAATATATTGCCGGTTTAGCTAAAGAGCGCAAAGTAAATCCAAAAGACGATTTGATTACTGCGTTAGTGGAAGTAGAAGAGCAAGGTGAAAAGCTAAATGAACATGAGCTGATCGCAATGTGCGTTTTGTTACTAAATGCTGGTCACGAAGCATCAGTCAATGGATTCGGCAACGGCATGGTTGCTTTGTTTAATCACCCAGAACAATTACAAAAGTTAAGTAAAGCTCCGCGCGAATTATCGGCAACGGCACTTGAAGAGATGATGCGATTTGATTCGCCTCTTCACTTATTTGAGCGAACTGCAACAGCTGACACAGTTTTTGGTGAGGTGACTGTTAAAGCTGGGGAGAAAGTTGGTGCAATGCTAGGCAGTGCAAACCGTGACGATTCAGTTTTTGATAATGCTCAAACTTTTGACATAGCCCGGACTCCAAATACACATATCGCTTTCGGTGCCGGCATCCATTTTTGTATTGGCGCACCACTAGCCAGGTTAGAGATGAATACCTCATTGCCAATGTTGTTTGAAAGATTCCCGAATATGCAGTTAGCTGACCAACCGGTTCAACGCCCGACTTTTGTCCTACGCGGGTTTGAATCAATTCCGGTTGCGATTAAATAAGAGCGTTTATCATTGCGCTGAATTTAGATTTTGATTCAGCAACTTCAGCTTCACCGGTTGAGCCCGAAACAATTCCACATCCAGCAAAAAGCCTTAATTGAGTTCTAGCGGTATTTTCGATAGCTGCGCAACGAAGTGCGATTCCCATTTCACCGTCACCGGATTTATTCATCCAGCCAACTGGGGCCGAGTAGCGCCATCGATCCATTCCTTCAATTTCTTTAATTAGGGCCGAAGCACGTTCAGTAGGGGTGCCACAAACTGCAGCAGTTGGATGTAACGAAGCAGCTAGAGCTAAAACTGGCGCACCATCAACAAGTTCGCCAGTGACATCAGTGCCAAGATGTTGCACATTAGCTAACTGCAAAATAAACGGTTTAACTGGCACATCTAAATCAATACAGTGGGTCGCTAACGCAGCTGCAACTGAAGCGACTGCATATTCGTGTTCTTCTAAATCTTTATTTGAACCAAGTAGTTTTGCAGCGAGTTCATCATTTCGCACATCATCGCTACTTCGGCGAATAGTTCCAGCCAACACACGACTTGTAACTTGATTACCTTCGCGTTTAATTAACAACTCTGGTGTTGCACCGACTAATCCATCGACTGCAAATGTCCAGCATTCCGGGAAGGTGCGATTTAATTCGCGAAGTAATGAACCAACATCAAGTGGCTCACTTAAAGTTGCGACTATGTCGCGCGCTAAGACCACTTTGTCTAGTTCACCATTATTAATCCGGCGAATTGACTCGTCCACTGCGCCTTGCCATTCTTCTACCGGACGAGATCCAGCTTTGAACTGTGGATTTAATTCTTGAGTTTTGACTGAACGCGGTTTTAGTAAGTTTTCAGTAACTTTCACGAAGTACTCTTCCGTGATCGGGTTAGTGCTGAGCACTGTCAATGTGGTGCCAGTTAAATCTCGCCTAACCACAATTTCTGGAATTACAACAACGCTGGTACCCGAATCATTTGCAAATGTAAACGAACTAAACGCAATTGGTTCGTCACCAATAGATTTTGATGACCAATTTCGCCACCAACTCTGAGCTCGGCTGAAACGTTCAGCACCACCAACTTCATATCGATCAAGCTCACCAGTTGCGACAATGCCACGTTGATCCATAGCCGGGCCAGTAACCCAAGCCAATCCGTCATTGGGGATCAAATTAAGTAAGTTAGGGATGTCACTTATTGATTTAGTTAAGACATAAACCTGCTGCGCATTTGCCGAATCAATCCGGCCGGCGCCACCCGGACCCACTGCACCGAAGTTGCTTAGATTTGCCTCACTCATCACAGTTCAAGCCTATGCCGAATTCAACCAATTGCTAATTGGCCAATAGTCGATCGCTATTCGACTTAAACAACTGACTAGCCATACATTTCAGACTTCTAGTTAAAGATGACGAACTTCAAATAAACGGGCAAACTAGTCATATGTCCCGCGCGCACTTAAATAAAGAACCCCATGAAGTAGCAGCGATGTTTGATGGGGTTGCGGCTAAGTATGACTTAACAAATGACATTCTTTCTTTAGGCCAAACTCGACTTTGGCGTCGTGCAGTTCTGAATTCAGTTAACCCGCAGCCAGGCGAAAAAATATTAGATTTAGCTGCCGGCACCGGAAGCAGTACGCAACCTTTTTATCTAGCCGGAGCAGATCCAATTGCTTGTGATTTTTCAAAAGGCATGATTGAAGTTGGGCGACGTAAATTTCCGCACTTAACTTTTGTTCAAGGTGATGCACTGGATTTACCGTTTGAGGACAATACTTTCGATGCAGTCACTATTTCGTTTGGACTGCGAAATGTTCAAAACACTGAAAAAGCACTTGCGCAGCTTTACCGGGTTACTAAACCCGGTGGCCGAATTGTGATTTGTGAATTTAGTCATCCGACTTGGCGCCCATTTAGAACTCTTTATTTGGAGTATTTAATGAAAGCTTTACCGTCAATTGCCAGACGTATTTCGAGTAATCCAGATGCTTATGTTTATTTAGCTGAATCAATTCGAGATTGGCCAAACCAAGAGTTATTGGCAGCCATGATCAAGTCCGCAGGCTGGCAAGGGTCCCATTGGAAAGATGTTGAATGGCTAGATCTAACTGGGGGAATAGTTGCGCTACATCGAGCCACTAAGTAGCCAGTTCTCCATCAATTAATTCAGGTTTAGTGGCACCCATTGGCGCCGGCTCAACTCCCTAAATAAACTACTAATGTGCTCGTGAAATAAATCACAAACGCACAAAGTCGGTATTTTGCAAGGCTTTCCCG
>CAJBBC010000016.1 GCA_903951185.1 uncultured Actinomycetes bacterium | reverse complement strand
CGGAACAGTTATTAAACCAACAGCCGAAACTTTTGTTGCAACAATCGCTGGTGACGTAGGTGCGATTCCGGGTACTGCCGGCGACAGTATGAAGTTAACACCGTTAAGTGAATATCCAAGTAAGGGACGTGGCACTGGCGGTGTACGTTGTCACAAGTTCTTATCTGGTGAAAATATTTTGGTTAGTGCCAGTGTTGGAAACACCCCAATACATGCAGCAACAGCTACCGGTGGCAGCGTTGAAGTACCTACAAAAATTGGTAAAAGAGATGGTGCTGGTTCCCCATTAGGTAAGCCAGTTACTGCAGTTTTTGGTACTCCTTCTTTTGACTAAGTGTGTGCAAGAATAAAGACGTGTCCAGTAATTTTCCGCGTGAAGTATTTTCTGATGTACTAAAAAGCAACGATTCATTTGCTAGTGAATTTAGTGATAATCACCTAACTGGCTATGCCGCTAAAGGTTTAGCGATTATTACCTGTATGGATTCCCGAATAAGTCCACTCTCAATGGTTGGCATGGGTCCTGGCGATGTGAAGATTTTACGTAACGCTGGAGCTAGGGTTACTGATGACGTTCTTCGAACTTTAGTGCTGGCAACTTTCTTACTTGGCGTTAATCGAGTGCTAGTGGTTCCGCATACAGATTGCCGAATGGCAAGTGCCACTGAAGCTGAAATACATGAATTGATTTCCAGTGAGCATGGTGTCGACACCAGAAGTGTGGAATTTAGAACCGTTCGAGATCAAGTGGCAGCACTAGAAACAGATGTGATGCGCATTCGAACTTATCCATTACTTGCTCAGGGCGTAACAGTTGGCGGAGCTATTTACGATGTACACACAGGCTTACTAATGCCGCAGGACATTTAACTAAGGGGAAAAATGCCATTTATTTCAGTAACTATGCTTGAAGGTCGCACGCAAGAACAAAAGTTAGCATTAATTCGCGCACTGACTGATGCAACTGTCCAAGCTGCAGGCGCTAAGCGTGAGAATGTTCATGTCGCCATTAACGATGTTTCCCTAGATGAATGGGGTACTGGCGGCAAGTCAATGCGTGAAATTAAAGCTGAAAGCTAATTTTACGTAAGTAAGAAATGCGTGAAATTAAAGCTGAAAGCTAATTTCCGTATATCAAAACTGCGTGAAATTAAGGCTGAAAGCTAGACGTCAATCCGTTCGCGATCTAATTTAGCTGCGCCTTCGATAATAAATTCTTTACGTGGTGCCACATCGCTACCCATCAACAAATCAAAAACTTCTTCACCGGCTTTGGCATCACCGCTGGTAATTCTGCGTAAAGTCCGCTTTTCTGGATCCATAGTTGTTTCGCGTAGTTGAACTGCGTCCATTTCGCCAAGTCCTTTGTAGCGCTGGATTGGCTCTTTCCATTTGCGGCCGTTCTTAGTTAGATCAGCAAGAGGAGCTTTCATTTCTGCATCACTGTAGGTATAGATCACTTCATTAGACTTCTTACCCGCTCCCCCAATTACTTCAATTCGATGAAGTGGTGGGACAGCAGCATAAATTCGGCCGGCTTCTAAAAGCGGAGTTAAGTAACGGTGGAACAGTGTTAGCAACAAAGTTCTAATGTGTGCGCCATCAACGTCAGCATCTGCCAGGATAATTATTTTGTTATACCGTACTGAATCCATCTCGAAGGAACGCCCTGAGCCGGCACCGATCACTTGCAAAATTGATGCACACTCAGTGTTCTTTAACATGTCAGCTAGAGATGCTTTTTGAACGTTTAATATTTTTCCACGGATTGGTAGCAAAGCCTGGAATTCACTATTGCGGGCTGATTTAGCTGTACCTAGCGCGCTATCGCCCTCGACTATAAATAATTCAGTTCGTTCGTTATCTTCACTGCGACAATCTTTAAGCTTTGCTGGCAATGTGGAAGATTCAAGTGCGGTTTTGCGACGCTGAGTATCTCGGTGGTGCCTAGCTGCTATTCGAGCCCTAGAAGCATTAGCAACTTTTTCTAGCGCCGCGCGAGTTGCTGGTTTAGCGCCACGGGGTGGGTTAGTAAACCAATCGTTTAGTTCTTTTGAAACTACGTTGTTTACAATTTTTGTCGCTGCTGGTGTGCCAAGGATCTCTTTAGTTTGACCCTCGAATTGCGGTTCTGAAACGCGTACGGTGACAACTGCAATTAAACCTTCTTGCACATCATCTTTAATTACCGCGTCTTCACCAGATTTCAATAATCTTGCTGCCTTTAATTGATCGTTAATTACCTTTACTAAAGCGCGATCGAAACCCTGAACATGCGTGCCACCTTTTGGTGTGGCGATTATATTTACATATGACTGAACATTTGTGTCGTAACTTGTGTTCCACATCAGGGCAATGTCCACGCCCATATCTCGCTCAACTTCACGAGGGGTCATATGTCCTTGTTCATCTAGAACTGGAACAGTCTCGTGGAAGTGACCTTTGCCAGTTAGTCGAATTATTGGTGTAACTGCTTCACCGGCTGACAAAAATTCTGCGTATTCTGAAATACCACCAGCGTGAATGAACTTCGTCACGTCATCGATTCGCTTATCGGTAACCGTGATGTGTAAGCCAGGAACTAGGAAGGAAGTTTGACGTGCTCTGGCATGGATTGCTTCTAAATCAAAAGCCGCATCGGCAGTAAAAATCTGTTTGTCTGCCCAGAATTTAATTCGCGTTCCAGTAGCCGTCTTATTTGCCGGTTTAGTGCCTTTACGCAGCCCACCCTGTTTAGTGAATTTAGAAGTTTCATCTTTTCCGGCAAACACGCCAGGTGTACCGCGCATGAAAGTCATTAAGTGTGTATTGCCGCCTCGATCTACTTCGACATCAAGTCGACTAGAAAGGGCATTTACTACAGAGGCACCGACACCATGTAAGCCACCAGAAGCAGTGTAGGAACCCCCGCCGAATTTTCCACCTGCGTGTAATTTGGTCATAACTACTTCAACGCCAGTTAGTTTAGTTTTTGGTTCAACGTCGACTGGAATACCGCGACCATCATCATGGACTTCAGCGACTGTATCCGAATGCAGAATCACTTGAATTTTTTTGCAATGGCCAGCTAAAGCTTCATCGACTGAGTTGTCGATTATTTCCCACAAACAATGCATTAGACCACGGCCATCAGTTGACCCGATGTACATACCGGGGCGCTTACGAACTGCGTCTAGTCCTTCAAGAACCGATAAATCAGATGCGCTATATGCACCATCGGATTTTGCAGCAGATTTTTTAGCAGGCGCAGATTTTTTTGCAGCGCTAGTCTTTTTTACGGCCATGGTCTTTTAAGACTATGGAATATTTGCCTAAAACCGTGGATTACGCGCCGACTTTGTGCGTTTGAGAAAACCTTTAACTATTCGCCAATAGTGAACTATCCATTCTCGGCGTGTTGTTGTCGTATTCACCTGCAACAATTACAGAATAGAAAACTAATACACGAATACACAGACGAACGAAACAAGTCTTAGAAATCAAGACTTGGAAAACAGGAAGGTGCAAAGTGACTACAACAATAACCCGACCACCGATGACAGCTTCAGATCGATGTGACCGTTGTGGCGCTCAAGCACATGTTCGTATTTTCCTTGAAGGCGGTTCTGCACTGCAATTCTGTGGCCACCACTTCCGCGAACACGAAGTTCGGTTAAGAAGCGTGGCTGTTGATGTTCAGGATGAACTCAACAAATTAGAGCAGCGTTAAATAGCTGTCTTTAATTAACGTTCTTCAGTTAACTTGTAACTAAATTACTTTGACGCACTTGGTGATGCACTTGGTGATGCAGCAGAAGCGCTACCTGCAACGAAAGATACGTCGCCTTCGGTAGGAATCAACTCAACCCAAGTATTACCAGGCAGTAAACCAACTACTGATCCGGCAGAATCAGTTAAAACGATTTGAGCTTTAACATCTGCTTTAGACCAAGTAACTGGAATTTTCTTATCGCCTAGGACAGCAAATCCAGCGCCTGTACCTTCAAGAACTGTACGTGGCACATAGCCGCCAGCTGGGTCTTTGTAGCCAGCATCAACTGTAGTTACGCGAAGAACAACTAAATTCTTAGCTGATAGTTGGTTACCTGAAATTGCCATATGCGGTTTTGATCCGTCATTACGTAACCAGACACCCTTAGCACTATCCCAAGACCAACTTGGCTTTTTGCCTTTGGAGAATTCCAACTTCACAGCTGTAACTGATTCACCATCAGTTAGTACTGAAGCTGCAGCTGGTGTTGCACCCATCGCATCTGGGCGTTTGAACAAACCAGCTGTTTCAGACTTTGCAGCTTTGTTGCTAGCAATAATGTCCATTGGGTAGACGAATAAGTTATGCGGTGCTGAATGGTAATTCGTCCGGTGGATACCGTCGCCACCTTCATAGACGCGCACAATGTTAATCGGCATACTTTGATCTAAATATGCCAATGTGACGCCAGATGCGCCAGAAACCACAAAGTAGTCAGCTAGTGGAGAAACGATAGAAGCATCTACGTGTCGAGCGCTACGAATCGGTCCAACTTCATCTGGAATTGTGGATTGAAAAAATGAAACGAAGCGGGTAATTCCGCCTTCGACTAATTCTTCAACAACTAAGTCTGCGCCATCTAAACCGTACTGCGGGCGAACTGACTGGTCATCTTCAACTTTGATAGCTAGAACTGGCTGTGAAGTTGCATCCTGTGGACCAGGTAACTGAGTTAACGGCCAAAGTGTTGAATCTGAAACTTGCATATCCTGCGGAGCGACTGTCTCTTCGCCACCGCCACAGCTAGCGATTGCTAAAGCAGTTACTAGGGCTAGTGCGGCTATTTTTGTTGATTGTGTTTTCATCAGTTTCCTTGGCTTAGTCGAGGTAGTCGCGCAGAACTTGAGATCGGGACGGATGGCGCAATTTGGACATTGTCTTACTTTCGATCTGACGGATACGCTCCCGAGTTACTCCATAAACTTTACCAATTTCATCGAGAGTTTTCGGTTGCCCGTCGGTGAGTCCAAATCGCATTTTCACAACGCCAGATTCGCGTTCTGAAAGGGTATCTAGCACTGAATCAAGCTGTTCTTGTAGCAAAGTAAAGGAAACTGCGTCAGCTGGCACAATCGCTTCAGAATCTTCGATTAAGTCACCAAACTCGCTGTCACCTTCTTCACCGAGTGGCGTATGTAGCGAAATAGGCTCACGACCATACTTTTGAACTTCAACCACTTTTTCAGGTGTCATATCTAGTTCGCGTGCTAATTCTTCTGGAGTTGGTTCACGACCTAGATCTTGAAGCATCTGGCGTTGTACCCGAGCAAGTTTGTTAATTACTTCAACCATGTGAACTGGAATACGAATAGTTCGAGCCTGGTCAGCCATTGCGCGAGTAATCGCCTGGCGGATCCACCATGTTGCATATGTCGAAAACTTGTAACCCTTGGTGTAGTCGAATTTTTCAACGGCGCGAATTAGACCTAAGTTACCTTCTTGAATTAAGTCCAAGAAAAGCATGCCGCGACCGGTGTAACGCTTTGCCAGCGAAACAACAAGTCGAAGGTTTGCTTCAAGTAAGTGATTCTTTGCGCGCTGACCATCTTCGGCAATCCATTCGTAATCACCTTGACGACGATCTTTGAACGGACCACGAGTTGCTAATAATTCTTCAGCGAATAAACCAGCTTCAATTCGTTTAGCTAGATCCACTTCTTCTTCAGCATTAAGTAGTGGAACTTTACCGATCTGCTTTAAATAATCTTTAACTGGATCTGCAGTCGCGCCAGCAGTAATAACTTGTTGTACTGGTTCGTCTGTGTCATCAACGTCTGAAATAACAAGTGCATCAGCATCTGCAATTTCGGCTGCTGCAGTTTCAACATCAGATAAATCATCAGCAATAATTGCTTCAGCTTCGGCTTCTACTTCAGCCGCAACTTCGATGTCGATTTCAATATCTATTTCAATTTCTTCAATTTCAATTACTTCATCATCATCGCCAAGAGCGGCTTTACCCTTGCCCTTACCTTTTGTGATAACAGGTTTTGCTGCAGCAGATTTCTTAGCTGCGGCTTTAGATCCAACAACTGGCTTAACTGGACCAGAACTCTTAGTTGGTTTTTTGTCCGCTGCTTTTTTAGTCGGTGCTGCTTTTTTAGCAGG
>CAJBBC010000015.1 GCA_903951185.1 uncultured Actinomycetes bacterium | reverse complement strand
GCATTGAGAATTACTCGCGGCATATTGACGGTCGAGAGGCTGGAACTGCGCCTAACTGTCTACTGGATTATTTCCCCGAAGATTTTCTCTTAGTTATCGACGAAAGCCACGTCACAGTTTCACAAATAGGCGCGATGTATAACGGAGATGCTTCGCGAAAACGTACTTTAGTAGATCATGGGTTCCGTTTACCAAGTGCCCTTGATAACAGACCACTTAAATTCGAAGAATTCTTAGATCGAATTACCCAAACTGTTTACTTATCAGCCACGCCTGGAAAATATGAAATTGAAAAAGTACAAGGTGATGTTGTTGAGCAAGTTATTAGACCAACTGGATTAATCGATCCTGAAATTATCGTTAAACCGTCCAAAGGTCAGATTGATGACTTAATGCATGAAATTCGTTTACGTGCCGAAAAAAATGAACGTGTTCTAGTCACAACTCTGACAAAGAAAATGTCCGAAGATTTAACAGACTATTTCTTAGAGCAGGGGATTAGGGTTCGCTACTTACATTCCGAAGTGGATACTCTGCGTCGAGTTGAGCTACTCCGCGAACTTCGACTTGGTGAGTATGACGTGTTAATCGGAATCAATTTACTTCGTGAAGGTTTGGACTTACCAGAAGTTTCACTGGTGGCAATTCTAGATGCGGATAAAGAAGGCTTTTTGCGGAGCGAACGCAGCTTAATTCAAACAATTGGTCGCGCTGCTCGAAATGTTTCGGGTCAAGTTCACATGTATGCAGACAAGATTACAGATTCAATGCGGGTGGCAATTGATGAAACAAATCGACGACGTGAAAAACAAGTTGCTTACAACACAAAACACGGTATAGATCCAACACCATTACGTAAGAAGATTGCGGACATTACGGACTTGATCATAAGAGAAGATGCAGATAACGAAGAGTTTCTCGCTGGAGTTGGCAAGAAACTGAAAGATCCGATGTACGCACGTGATTCTTACCAGACTGTGCCAGCACGAGATTTAGCCGATTTAATTGAACAGCTATCCACTCAAATGCATACAGCAGCTAGTGAATTACAATTTGAGTTAGCTGCTCGGCTTCGAGATGAAGTTTCTGATTTGAAGCGAGAGTTAAGGCAAATGTTGGATTCAGGTATGGAGAAGAGTAAATAGTGGAAGTAACCACAACTGTATGGATTATTTCGCTACTGACACTCCTGGCAATTTTTGCAATCGACTTGTTAGTTGTAGATGCCCGGCCCCATTCATTTACCACAAAAGAAGCAGCACGCTGGGTGACTGTGTATGTATTTGCAGCATTGATTTTCGCTGTTTTTGTCTGGAATTACTATGGTGCGCAATACGGTCAAGAATTTTTAGCCGGTTGGGTTACTGAATATAGTTTGTCAGTCGACAACTTATTTGTATTCATTGTGTTGATGGCATCATTCGGAGTTCCAGCTGCGCAGAAGCATCGAGTTTTATTGATTGGTGTTTTGATCGCCATAGTTCTGCGTGGGATCTTGATTGTGCTTGGCGCCGCCGCAATACATAAATTTGCAGCAACTTTTTATGTATTTGCTGCCTTCCTTTTCTATACCGCGATTTCAGTTTGGCGATCCCATGATGAAGAACCTGATCCTGAAGGAAATGCTTTCATTCGGGTTATTGAACGGGTTTTACCAACTGTGCGTGAATATCACGGTGCAAAATCAATAATTAAAGTAAATGGCAAGCGATTCATAACGCCAATGTTTCTTGTAATTGTCGCAGTTGGCACAACTGATTTACTTTTTGCCCTTGATTCAATTCCAGCAGTTTTGGGTTTAACTAAAGAGCCATATTTAGTTTTCACAGCGAACGCATTCGCCTTGATGGGGCTGCGGCAACTTTATTTCTTACTTGATGGTTTGTTAGCCAAAATCATTTACTTACCCAAGGGTTTGGCAATTATTCTGGGCTTTATTTCCATTAAATTACTCTTTGAAGCATTGCACGAGACAACCGATGTGCAAGTACCGACAATATCAATTAGTTTTAGTCTAAGTGTGATTGCAGTAACTCTAGGAATCACAGTGCTGGCAAGTTTACTTGCGGTTAAGCGTGATCCATCGCTAGTTCGGGATTCTGATTTGAATCAAGCTTTGGAAGAATCTCGCGAACATCGCGGGGAAGCCCTTGAACATCTAGATGAAATAAATAGGACAAATAATAATGAACGTTGATTTAAGTATTTGGTTAACGCTTGGTGCCGTAATTGCATTTTTGATCGTGCTTGATTTCGTCACCGTAAGCCGTAAACCGCATGATGTGATGTTCAAAGAAGCTGTGTTTTGGTCAATCTTCTATATTGCAATTGCAGTTGCATTTGGCGTCTGGGTAACCCGTGAATTTGGTTCAACGTTCGGAACTGAATACTTTGCTGCTTACCTGGTTGAGAAGTCACTTTCAGTCGACAACTTATTTGTTTTTGTCATTATCCTGACGCAATTTGCTGTACCAAGTAAATTCCATCAACGCATTTTAATGATTGGTGTTTTACTGGCCCTAGTTATGCGTGGTGTTTTCATTGCGATTGGCGCTGCAGCACTTGAGTCATTTGCTTTTACATTTGTAATTTTCGGAGCCATTCTGATTTGGACTGGTGTTAAGTTGTACCAGCACTGGGACGAAGATCCCGATACAGACGACAATCGAATGGTGCGGCTAGTTCGCCGCGTCATGCCGGTGACTGATGAATTCCATGAAGAAAAACTATTCATTAAAAAGGCCGGAAAGCGGTATGCAACTCCGATGTTCCTAGTGATCATCGCCATAGCCAGTACTGATCTTCTTTTTGCGTTGGATTCAATACCGGCAACTTTCGGAGTTACTAGCGAACCGTTTTTAGTCTTTTCGGCTAATGCTTTCGCTCTATTAGGTTTACGTGCACTTTACTTCTTACTGAAGGGCCTACTAGACAAGTTAATTTATCTGTCACTTGGTCTTGCGTTCATCCTGATATTTATTGGCATCAAACTTGTGATGATTTATTTCCATGAACTTTATGAATGGGTACCAAAGATTTCGACTAACTTCAGTTTGATTGTTATTGCATCTATTCTGGTGATAGCCACAGTGGCTAGTTTGTTGAAGTCTAAGAAAGACCCAACCGCTAAAGCACATGCTGGTCGACTCACTGATAGTCACGACGACTCGCGAAGCTAGCATTACCCTGTGGTTGAAAGACTAATTATCCGAGGTGCTCGGGAACATAATTTAAAGAACGTCAGCCTCGACCTGCCTAGAGATGCCTTGATCGTTTTTACCGGTCTATCCGGTTCAGGAAAATCGTCTTTAGCTTTTGACACAATTTTTGCTGAGGGACAACGGCGTTATGTGGAATCGCTCTCGGCATATGCTCGACAGTTCTTGGGCCAAATGGATAAACCTGATGTGGATTTCATCGAAGGTCTTTCGCCAGCTGTTTCAATTGATCAAAAATCAACTAACCGTAACCCGCGTTCGACGGTAGGTACGATCACTGAGGTTTATGATTACCTACGCCTCTTATTTGCTCGTGCTGGAAAACCACACTGTCCAGACTGTGGTGATCCGATCTTTAGACAATCACCGCAACAAATAGTTGACCGAATCTTAGAAATAAAAGCTGGTACAAAATTTCAAGTACTTGCGCCAATTATTCGTGATCGAAAAGGTGAGTATGTAGATCTGTTTCGAAGCTTGCAATCGCAAGGTTTTGCTCGTGCTCGAGTTGATGGTGTGGTTTATGGACTTGAAGAAGTACCAAAACTTAAGAAACAAGAAAAGCACACTATTGAAGTTGTAGTCGACAGACTGGCAGTTAAACCAGATGCCACTAGACGTATCACTGACAGCATTGAAACTTCATTACGACTTGGTGGCGGTTTAGTAATCCTAGATTTTGTGGATCGCGCTGAAGATGATCCAGAACGTGAACGTATTTTCAGCGAACATCTAGTTTGTTTAAATGATGGTAATCAGTTCGAAGAATTAGAGCCACGGTCATTTTCATTTAACTCGCCATTTGGGGCTTGCCCCGAATGTACGGGCCTGGGCAATAAAAAAGAAGTTGATCCGGACTTAGTTATTCCAGATCCAACTTTGTCTCTTGAAGAGGGAGCTATTGCACCTTGGGCATCAGGCCACATCTTTGATTACTTCCATAGATTAGTAGCTGCACTAGGAAAAGATTTAGGGTTCAAGACGACAGTGCCTTGGGAGAAACTCCCAGCCAAAGCAAAGAATGCATTACTTTACGGTCATGACCATGAGGTTCATGTTAAGTACAAAAATCGATATGGTCGACAAAGGTCGTATTCGAGTGGTTTTGAGGGCGTAGTTACCTACCTAGAGCGCAAACTTGATGAAACTGAAAGTGATTCGTCACGAGAAAAACTCGAAGGTTACATGCGAGAAGTGCCGTGTCCTTCATGTAACGGAGCCAGACTTAAGCCACTTATTTTAGCCGTAACTTTGAGCGGGAAGAACATTGCACAAGTTGCTGAATTACCAATAGGTGAGTGCGCAACATTTCTGAAAGATTTGAAACTATCTGCACGTGAAAAAGCTATTGCTGATCGTGTACTAAAAGAAGTAAATGAAAGATTAGCTTTCCTAGTTGATGTTGGCCTGGATTACCTGTCTCTTGACCGTTCCGCTGGGTCACTTGCCGGCGGTGAAGCGCAACGTATTCGATTAGCCACGCAAATTGGCTCTGGTTTAGTGGGTGTACTTTATGTACTCGATGAACCAAGTATTGGTTTACATCAGCGAGATAACCACAGGTTAATTGAAACTTTAGTTCGACTTCGAGATTTAGGTAATACCCTCATTGTGGTTGAACACGATGAAGACACCATCAAAACCGCCGATTGGATAGTTGATATAGGTCCCGGGGCAGGAGAACATGGTGGCAAAGTTGTAGTTAGTGGCTCTTATGAAGATTTATTGGCTTCAAAAGAGTCACTTACTGGTCAGTATTTGTCTGGTAAGAAATCTATTGAAGTGCCTAAAGTTCGCCGGGGCCAAGATCCAAAACGTAAATTGACTGTTACTGGCGCTGCCGAACATAACTTAAAAGATATAACAGTTGATTTTCCACTTGGTAATTTTGTGGCAATAACTGGCGTTTCTGGTTCTGGAAAATCAACTTTAGTAAATGACATTTTGTATAACGTGCTAGCTCGCGATTTAAATAGAGCGCGAACAGTTCCAGGTCGGCATAAAAAAGTAATTGGTATTGACCAACTCGATAAAGTCGTGCACGTTGACCAAAGTCCAATTGGCCGAACACCACGTTCGAATTCAGCAACATACACCGGAGTTTTTGACCACATCCGAAAACTATTTGCCGAAACTCAAGAAGCCAAAATGCGTGGATATTTACAGGGCCGCTTTTCATTTAACGTTAAAGGCGGTCGCTGTGAATCATGTTCTGGTGATGGCACTCTAAAAATTGAAATGAATTTCTTACCCGATGTCTATGTGCCGTGTGAAGTCTGTCATGGCGCTAGATATAACCGCGAAACTCTTGAGGTGCACTACAAAGGAAAAACTATTGCGGATGTCTTAAATATGCCGATCGAAGAGGCTTTGGAATTCTTTGCGCCGATCACCACAATTGCCAGGCATATGCAGACTCTGGTCGATGTCGGCTTGGGTTATGTCCGCTTAGGCCAACCAGCCACTACCTTAAGTGGTGGCGAAGCTCAGCGCGTGAAATTATCAACTGAATTACAGAAACGTTCAACAGGTAAAACTGTTTATGTACTAGATGAACCTACGACCGGCTTACATTTCGAAGATGTGCGCAAATTATTAATTGTGCTGCACTCGTTAGTCGAAAAAGGAAATACAGTTTTAGTTATCGAACATAATCTTGATGTCATTAAAACAGCGGATTGGGTTATCGACATGGGACCGGAAGGTGGTTCAGGTGGTGGACAAGTTTTAGCCACTGGCACACCTGAACAAGTCGCAAAGGTCGCCCAAAGTCATACTGGACGCTACTTGGCTCCACTGTTGAAGGCGCCTGTTAAGCCAAAGCAGAAGTAAATGCTGGCCGCTAATAAACCGACTGACATCCCAACTAACCCGGGGGTATATCGCTTTCGGGATGATCAACAAAAAGTTATTTATGTCGGTAAAGCAAAAAATTTAAAGAATCGCCTTAATTCATATTTCACGGGCGAGTTAATTGCTCGGACAAAAACAATGGTTGAGACAGCTGCCTCAGTTGACTGGGTTGTGGTGCGCACCGAAACTGAAGCATTGCAACTTGAGTATTCCTGGATTAAAGAGTTTGATCCGACTTTCAACGTACGTTTCCGCGACGATAAGTCTTATCCTTATTTAGCGATTTCAACAGCCGAAGAATTTCCTAGAGCATTTGTTTATCGTGGTGATCGTAAAAAAGGAATAAAGTACTACGGGCCATTCGTTCAAGCCTGGAGTATTCGAGACACACTTGATCATTTACTAAGAGTTTTTCCAGTTCGCAGTTGTACCGCTGGGGTCTTTCGGAATGCAAAATCTGCGGGTCGGCCTTGTTTGTTAGCGCACATCGATCGCTGTTCAGCACCTTGTGTCGGCAAAATTTCAGAACCTGATCATCGGTCACTTGTTGATCAGTTCCTTTCTTTTATGAATGGAAACCATCAGGGGATTATTAAAGACATAAGTACGCGAATGCAGGAAGCATCTGAACGTCAAGATTATGAGAAAGCTTCGGTTCTGCGTGATGATTTGGCTGCACTTGAACGAGTACGTGAAAAGAGTGCTGTAGTTTTTACAGACTCAACTGATGCGGATTTAGTCGCTGTATTTAATGACGAACTTCAAGCAGCTGTACAAATTTTTAATGTTCGAGGCGGACGAATCACTGGTCAGCGCGGCTTCATTATGGAAAATGCAGTTGAATCAAACACCGAAACGCTTTTAACTGATGCGTTAATGCACATTTATTCAAAGTCAGATAAATCGGAAATCCCGCTTGAAATTCTTACAAACCAAAAGCCAGACAGTTTAGAAAGTTTGCAGCAATTACTCGGGGAAGTGCGTCAAGCTAATCTGGATATTAGAGTTCCGGCTCGTGGAGATAAACGAGCTCTTATGGATACCGTTGTGACAAATGCAATGCAGGCACTTGCATCGCATAAATCAAAGCGATCAACTGATTTAATTGCCCGTACACAAGCACTAAATGAAATACAAGAGGCGCTTGGGTTAGCTCGAGCACCTCTTCGGATTGAATGTATTGACGTTTCACATATACAAGGGACAAATGTAGTTGCTTCACTAGTTGTTTTTGAAGATGGTTTACCAGCAAAGAAGGATTACCGACACTACATAATTGAGAACACTCGGGATGACACGTCTTCAATTATCGAAGTAGTAAGTCGTCGGTTTGCAAAACACCAGGAAGTGTCCGGACCGTATCGACCAAATCTTTTAGTAATAGACGGCGGTTTACCACAAGTTAATGCGGCCGCAAAAGCACTTAATGCAAGTGGTATCGGCAGTATGCGGGTTATTGGTTTGGCCAAGCGGATGGAAGAAATCTGGCAACCAGCGGATAAATACCCACTCGTACTGCCACGTAATAGCGAAGCATTATTTTTGCTGCAGCGTATTCGAGATGAAGCTCATCGTTTTGCGATAACACATCACCGTAATCGCCGATCTAAATCCATGGTGGACAGTGAGCTCGATGAGATACCGGGCTTAGGACCAGTTAAGAAAAAAGCAATACTTGCAAAATTTGGGTCACTTAAAAAAATTAAACTAGCCACGGTCGAGCAATTAATGGAAGTTGACGGTATTGGTTTAAAGCAAGCACAAGAAATTATTGATAAATTAGGTCAAGTTACTTCAGCAGTACCAGCATTCAATGCAACAACAGGGGAGATAATTGACTCATGAGTGAACCAATTGACGTCATATTAGTTTCCGGTATGTCCGGCGCTGGCCGGTCAACTGCAACTAGAGCTCTTGAAGACCTTGGTTGGTTTGTTGTTGATAATTTGCCACCAACTTTGATGATTGATGTTGTTAACTATGTAACCGCAAGAGCTGGTTCAACAAAAGTGGCAGTTGTGGCCGATGTTCGAGGCGGCAAACTTTTCGAAGAATTACAAGATTCACTTAATGAAATTAAAAACGCCGGCCATGATCTAAGGGTGCTCTTCTTAGAGGCTGGGGATGAAGCACTAGTGCGCAGATACGAATCTTCTCGACGGCCACATCCTTTACAGCGCGATGACAATATTTTGGCTGCGGTCCAACGTGAGCGAGCTTTACTTGGCGATTTAAGGGCCGAATCTGACTTAGTTATCGATACAACTAATTTGAATGTGCATGAACTTCGTCGCGCTATTGAAGCGGCTTTCGGTGACGACGACCATGTTGCATTGCGGGCGACTGTTATGTCTTTTGGCTTTAAATATGGAATCCCAGTTGATGCAGATTTGGTTGCAGATATGCGCTTCCTACCTAATCCTTATTGGGATGACAACTTAAAGGATTTAACTGGCTTAGATAGTGCAGTTAATGATTATGTAATTGATCAACCAGAGGCAAAAGCTTTTCTAGATAATTACGCTGAATTGATTTCATTAGTCGAAGATGGCTATTTACGTGAAGGTAAAAGGTTTGTCACAATCGCAATTGGTTGTACCGGTGGCAAACACCGAAGTGTGGCGATGGCCGAAAATTTAAGTGCACGCTTAGTTAAAAATGGTGTTGAAGTTCGCGTAGTACATCGCGATTTAGGTCGAGAATAAATGAATCCAGTTCCAAAACGGGCGTTAGATGTTGTTGCCCTTGGTGGTGGGCATGGACTTTCGGCAACCTTACAAGCCTTACGGCGAATCACGCCACACATCACAGCAATCGTTGGGGTGAGTGACGATGGTGGTTCAAGTGGACGGCTGCGCGAACAATTTGGCATAGTTCCACCCGGTGATTTGCGAATGGCGTTAGCTGCTTTATGTGGTGACGATAACTGGGGATCTACTTGGGCCAGAGTTCTACAACATCGATTTAAATCTGATGGCGATCTAAACGAGCATGCACTTGGCAACCTACTTATCACCGCACTGTGGGAAGAAACTGGAGATTTAGTTGAAGGTTTAGAGTGGGTGGCTAAATTACTTGATGCACGCGGAACAGTTTTACCCCTGTGTCTTGAGCCTCTCGAGATAGTTGCGCAAGTGAAGAACAGTGCTGGCGCGTTAAGTGAGGTCACTGGCCAAGTTCGAGTGGCAACTACTAAAGATGAGATTGTTTCAGTTCGGTTGAAACCAGAAAATCCTGCTGTTTGTCCGCAGGCTATTAATGCGGTTATGCACGCAGATGCAGTCATCCTTGGACCAGGCTCCTGGTTCACTTCTGTGTTAACTCATTTCGAAGTTCCAGAAATGAAAAAAGCCCTTAATCAGACCACTGCAAAACGAATACTAGTTTTGAATTTAATCCCACAGCAAGGTGAGACAGATAACTACACCCCCGAAAACTATTTGGAAGTTTTGGCGGGGCAGAATCCTGATTTTGAGTTGGATGTAGTTATCGCGGACCCACGGCACGTTGCGAATCAAAGTCGATTATTAGAGGTAGCTGCCGACCTTGGGGCTCAAGTGGAATTAGCCGAAGTTGGCAGAACCCAAGCCCCAACGGAGCAGCACGATCCGGATCGGCTAGCCTACACATTTGAACGAGTTTTCTTAAATGGCAGGAATGGACATGGCAATGACCGCAGCAGTTAAGGACGAACTCAGCCATCTAAAGGTGACTAAAGCTTGTTGCCGCAAAGCTGAAGTTTCGGCCCTACTTCGCTTTGCTGGTGGATTACATATCGTTTCTGGGAAAATTGTTGTTGAAGCCGAATTAGATACTGGTCAAGCAGCACGCCGCTTACGTAAAGATCTAATGGAAATTTTTGGCGCAGACAGTGAAGTTTCAGTAGTCAGTGGCGCAGGCATTCGAAAAGGTAGTCGTTACGTAGTTCGAGTTCCAGCCGACGGTGAACACTTAGCAAAACAAGTCGGTTTAGTTGATCAAAGTGGGCGTCCAATTCGGGGTTTACCTCCGCATATCGTTTCAGCTGCCTTATGTGATGCTGAAGCAGCTTGGCGTGGAGCTTTTCTTGCACACGGTTCGCTAACTGAACCAGGCCGTAGTTCATCTTTAGAAATCACCTGTCCAGGACCAGAAGCAGCACTTGCTTTAGTAGGTAGCGCCCGTCGTTTAGGTATTTCGGCTAAAGCTCGCGAGGTTCGTGGTGTTGATCGAGTTGTTATTCGCGATGGCGATGCAATCAGTGCGATGCTGACTCGAATTGGCGCACATGAATCAGTATTAGCTTGGGAAGAACGTCGACTACGTCGTGAAGTTCGTGCCACTGCTAATCGCTTAGCGAATTTTGATGATGCAAATTTACGCCGCTCAGCGCGCGCAGCCGTTGCAGCTGGCGCACGTGCAGCCCGAGCAATTGAGATTTTGGGTGACCAAATACCAGGTCATTTATTAGAGGCTGGAAAGTTGCGAGTAACACACCAGCAAGCAAGCCTGGAAGAATTAGGCGCCTTGGCTGATCCGCCGATGACAAAAGACGCTATCGCTGGACGGATTCGCCGGTTATTGGCGATGGCCGATAAGCGCGCGGCCGACCTCGGCATCCCTAATACTGAAGCCGGTTTAACCCCTGATATGCTCGAAGGGTAACAGCGCGTCTCAAACCGTTGTTTGCCGCTTCCCAGGTTTTATCCAAGTAATTGGCGTTCCAATCACAGGATTGGGTACCCAAAGTTTCAGGGAGGATCGCGATGAGCGTCCGGGTTGGTATTAATGGATTTGGTCGAATTGGCCGCAATTACTTTCGGGCAATTTTGGCATCTGGTGCTGACATTGAAATCGTCGGCGTTAACGATCTAACTGACAATGCGACACTTGCACATCTAATGAAGTACGACTCAATCCTTGGTCGTTTAGGTAAAGAAGTTACTTTCACTGATGAAGCTATTTTTGTTGACGGCAAGAAAATAACCACCCTTTCTGAACGTGACCCAGCTGCGCTGCCGTGGGGCAAACTAGGTGCAGACATAGTTATCGAATCAACTGGTCACTTCACTGACGCAACTAAAGCCGCGGGCCACATCGCCGGTGGAGCAAAGAAAGTCATTATTTCGGCGCCAGCTTCAAATGAAGATGTCACTATTGTGATGGGTGTAAATCACGAACAATACGATCCAGCAAAACACAACGTTATTTCGAATGCATCATGTACAACTAACTGTTTAGCCCCAATGGCTAAAGTCATTCACGATGCTTTCGGAATTGATCATGGTTTGATGACAACTATCCACGCCTACACAAACGACCAAGTTATTTTAGATTTTCCACATAAAGATTTACGTCGTGCACGGGCAGCCGCGACAAATATGATTCCAACCACAACTGGTGCAGCTAAAGCTATCGGTCTGGTAATGCCTGAACTAAAGGGCAAATTAGATGGCTACGCCATGCGAGTGCCAGTGCCAACTGGTTCAGCAACAGATTTAACAGCAGTGCTAAATAAGCCAGCAACTAAAGCTGAAATTAATGCGGTTATTAAAGCAGCAGCTGAAGGTCCGCTTAAAGGTATTTTGAGCTACACCGAAGATCCAATTGTTTCTTCGGACATAGTCACTGATCCGTCCTCATGTATTTTTGATGCTGCTCTAACTATCGCCATGGGTAACACCATCAAAGTTGTTGGCTGGTACGACAATGAATGGGGATATTCAAACCGTTTAGTTGATCTAACTAAATATGTTGGTAGCAAGCTTTAAATCCTGATGACTATTCGCGGTATTGCCGACTTAGATGTTGCCGGCCAAACTGTTCTAGTGCGCTCTGATTTAAATGTGCCACTGGATGGAAATGTAATCACAGACGACGGTCGCATTGTGGCAAGTGTGCCAACTATAAAAGCACTTACAGAATTGGGCGCCAAAGTTGTTGTCCTCGCGCATTTAGGTAGACCCAAAGGTGAGCCAGATTCAAAATTTTCCCTAGCCCCTGCGGCCAAGCGGCTGGGGGAGCTACTTAATAAATCTGTAACGTTAGTGCCTGTTGTGAGTGGGCCAACTGCAATTGCAGCAGTAGCGAATGCGTCGGCTGGACAAGTTTTAATGCTTGAAAATGTCAGATTTGATCCGCGCGAAACTAGTAAAGATAAATCAGAACGGTTGGCTCTGGCTAAAGAGTGGGCAACATTAGGTGACATTTTCGTTAGTGATGGTTTTGGCGTCGTACATCGTGAGCTGGCTTCATTAACTGAGTTGGCTCTTGAATTACCGCATGCAGCTGGTTACTTAGTCGAGAATGAAGCAAATGTTTTCAGTAAAGTCCTTAGCGACCCTGATCGACCGTATGTAGTAGTCCTTGGCGGTTCAAAAGTTAGTGACAAATTAGGTGTAATTGAAAATCTCATTAAGACAGTCGATCGTTTGGTTGTGGGCGGTGGAATGTGCTT
>CAJBBC010000014.1 GCA_903951185.1 uncultured Actinomycetes bacterium | reverse complement strand
TTTACCGAAAAAGAACTTGTTTCGCTTTGTCAAGATTTATGGGAACAGAAAGAACGCGAATTTCAATATGTTGCTTGTGATTTATTAATTAAGAATTCAAATAGACTTTCGCAAGATTTTGTAACTAAACAGGCAAAGTGGTTCATCACAACCAAATCTTGGTGGGATACCGTTGATGCTTTGCGCACTGCGATTGAACCGGTTATTGATCGAAATCCACAATTACGAAAACTGATGGATCAGTGGGTTAAATACGACAATATTTGGATGGTGCGTGTGGCCATAATTCACCAATTAAAACTCGGTAAGCGCACAGATGTAATCCGACTAGAAAAATACTGCGCTCTACGCGCTAAGGATCAAGAATTCTTTATTGCGAAAGCTATTGGCTGGGCACTTCGTAGTTACTCATATACAGATCCTAGATTTGTTAAGAAATTCATTAAATCTCATCCAGACCTGCAAACGCTTTCAGTTCGTGAAGGTTTAAAAGCAATTAATCGAAATAATTAATTAAAGTAAGTACTCTTATTTCATGGGAAAACAAAGAACTGTTTTAGTCACCGGTGGATCACGAGGAATCGGTGCAAGCATTGCAAAGTATTTCGCGGAAAATGGTGATCGAATTGCGGTTCACTATAGCGCTAATGAAATGCTAGCCAGTGAAGTTGTTGCTAGTTTGCCTGGTTCTGGGCACATGATTGCGCAAGCAGATTTGCGTGATGCAGCCGAAATCAAAGTCATGGTCGATCAGGTTGGTAAAGAGTTTGGTCAAATAGACATTCTAATTAACAACGCTGGAGTATTTTTTGATCATCCAATTGAGTCTTCGAGTTATGGAGTATGGCAACAAGCTTGGGCCGATACATTAGGCGTCAACTTAATTGGTGCTGCAAACGTAACGTGGTGCGCTTTGCAATTCATGCCGCGCAATGCAGATTCGCGAATTGTAAATGTTGGTTCACGTGGTGCTTTTCGCGGCGAACCAGTGAGTCCGGCGTACGGCGCAAGTAAAGCTGCGATTGTCGCTTTTGGTCAGTCAATTGCAAAGGCTTTAGCCCCACTAGGGATTGGAGTGACAACACTTGCTCCTGGATTCGTGGATACTGAAATGGCTGCTGAATTACTGAATGGTCCAACTGGCGATGACATTCGCAATCAGAGCCCTTTCGGCCGCGTTGCTGAACCAGAAGAATTAGCGAAAGCGATTTACTTCTTAGCTTCCAAAGAGTCGCTTTGGGCAAGTGGCGCAGTCCTTGACTTTAATGGCGCTTCGTACTTGCGGATGTAAAAAAATTTAAACGTACACAAATAAACTTACACAAGTCAGGGAATTAAAGATTTGCCTGCAAGAATTCGACTGAACGCTGCATGGACAATTCCCACATCGGCCCAAATGCATGGGCTTCACCTTCGTAAACATGGAGCGTAACTTCTTTACCAGCAGCCTTCATTTGTGCCGCAGCACGCTGTGACCACTCCACTTTGCAACTTTCATCATTAGTTCCATGATGAATCATGATTGGATCAGAAATATTCGCAAAGTAGTTTTCAGCTGAAATGCCTTTCCAAAAGTCTGGTGCATCTTCTGGGCTACCAAATTTTTCAACAATTGGATTTTCAATTTCCGGATTATCCCGACCCCACTTATTAAAGTTATCTACGTAATTCGCACTAACTGGTGCATATAAAACAAGTGCATCGAATTCATTTGGCGCAACAGTTGCGACGTTATACCCAATACCACCACCCATCGACCTGCCAAGGTAACCGATTCTTTTTTGGTCAACCTGAGCTAGTCCAGAATTTCTGAGCGCTTTTGCAGCAGCAATAACATCTACGGTGTAGCCAAGCCGCATATTCAATGTGTTATTTGGATCGTCATCACTGCCAGCGTGATTCCGGTAGTCAGTGTGTAAAACTATAAAACCATTACTCGCCAAGTAATCTTGTTCACGTTTTAGACCGCGGCCAGTTGTATATATTGCTGGATCAATATATCCATGGCCCAGTACTAAAGCTGGAAATGGGCCGTCACCAATTGGAATATTTAAGATTCCTGAAATTTCAAATTCATTCGCTTGATAAGTTATTTCATATTTTGTGTAAGTACTTGTCGTACCTACCATATTTTTTAAAACTAAGTTCGATCCAGATATATCTAATTTATTTAAAGCGGCTAATGAAACGGGATTTGGATTATCTTCAAATACTGAAACCTCATTATTTTCTGGAGCATTGCTAGTCTTGGATTTAAGTGCCGTTGATCCTGCTTCACTACAACCAGAAGTTAATATGGCAAAAGTTAAAGAAACCAAAACCCATTTTTTCGACATACTCAAACCTAATTGAAGTTTGCTTTTTGTGCTGATCCAATGACTCAAATGCCTGAAACTAGTGAATCAAACTTAAGTATGAAGCCGGCGACATTAATAAGTTGGAGATTTTCCACCTACAAAGAGCCATAGATCTTTAATCGATCGGCATACTTACTACAGTTAGATAATGAAGTCGCGGAAACTCTTTGAGCACGCAACTAAGTTGATTCCGCTTTGGTTCTTAATTTGGCTTACCTACAGTGCGATCAAGTATCCAAGTTTCTTTATTACATACGCATTTGAAGGCCTTTCAACCGGTGCAATTTATGCGCTGATTGCATTAGGTTTTGGTTTGATTTATAACTCAACTGGAATGATCAACTTAGCTCACGGTGAAGTTTTCATGATGGGCGCTGTGATTTCAGCATTTCTTTTAGTGGATCTAGTTGGTGCCGTAAGTCCAACATTTAGTAACTGGATTTGGCTAATTTTGGTGCTGTTACTTGCGATGTGCATTGGGGCACTACTTAGTTTAAGTACTGAATTACTAGTGTTTCGAAGATTACGAAATTCCAACAAACTTGCTCCGCTAATTGCGTCTCTGGGTGTTGCGTTAATTCTGCAAAATATTGGGTTAAAAATAAATGGGTCTGGTCCGAAGAAGTTTCATTCTGTTATTCCCGAAGCGCTCCCTTACACATCCTTCACTTCATCATTTCAACGTGCAATTGTTGTACTAGCAATTACTATTCCGATTTTTGCCATATTTTCTTTCTTAGCCACTCGTTCAAAAAATGGTTTAGCTATTCGGGCAGTTTCAGCAAGTTATGAAGTATCCCAAATGGTTGGCATTAATGTGAATAAAACTATCGCCAGGACTTTTCTAATTGCCGGTGCCACAGCAAGTGCTGCTGGTGTTATTTATGCACAAGAATTTCGAATTTCAACTTACGCACTTGGTATGCAAATAGGTTTAATTGGATATGCCGCCGCAATTATTGGTGGGGTTGCCACAATACGCGGCACTATTTTTGGCGGTTTCTTCGTTGGCTTAATTGAGTCCATTAGTAACGGTGTACCCTCGGGCTTGGGTTATCGCTGGAGTGAAACTGCAATTTATGCAGTTTTCATATTGATGTTGGTGTACCGACCCCAAGGCATACTTGGTAAAGCCCCAGATGTTGTTTAACTTGTTAAGTTAACGGTTCAGCTGCAACCCAAGTTTTATAACCGCCGTCTAAATTAACTGCGTTAACTCCGCGTTCACGAAGTAAAACTGTTGCCGTATGTCCGCGTTGACCAACTTGGCAGTAAACAATTATTTTTCCAGCTGGGATTTCATGGAATCTATCTCGGATTTCATCAAGTGGAATATTAATGGCGCCAACAATCGCACCGTTTGCAAATTCAGCTTGAGTTCGCACGTCAAGCAATACATCACCTTGTGCAAACTTAGGTTTGACGTCATACCATTGAATATTTTCGGTGAACCCGGTTAACAAATTTTCGGCAATGTAACCCAACATATTGACTGGATCTTTAGCGGAACCAAATGGCGGCGCGTAGGCAAGTTCTAAGTCAGCTAACTCAGGAGCGGGTAGATCACATCTAATAGCTGTGGCAATGACATCAATACGCTTGTCAACGCCATCGCCACCAACAGCTTGAGCACCTAGAATCTCACCATCTGGTTTCGAAATTAATAATTTAAGTGCCATCTGCTCAGCGCCAGGGTAGTACCCAGCATGTGAACCTGGATGTGTATGGATTGCTTGGCAATCGACACCTCTTGCTTTGAGGCGCTTTTCATTCCATCCAGTAGAGGCAACTGTTAAATCAAAAACTTTTACGATTGCAGTGCCAATTGTTTTAACCGGGCGAACGGTCCGGCCCATAATGTGATCAGCTGCTACACGTCCTTGGCGGTTAGCAATATTTGCTAACGGTACAAGTGTTGCCTCACCATCAAATGCATCAATTTTTTCTGCGACGTCACCAATTGCATAAATATTTAGGTCGGAAGTTTGACCAAATTCATTTACTGTTATTCCACCGCGTGGACCTATTTCAAGATCACAGGCTTTAGCCAGAGTAATGTCTGGCTTGACTCCAATTGCACAAATAACCAAATCGGCTGGCACTTCTGTCCCATCTGCTAATTGCACAGAATTTTCAGAAACTTTAGTAACGCCGGCACCAAGTTTTAGTTTTACGCCGTGTTTACGAACTTCTGCATGGACTAGTTCAGCAAGTTCAGGATCGATTGGACCAAGTAATTGTGGTGCAGCCTCGACAATAGTGGTTGGAATATTCTTGTGAACTAAGTTTTCAGCAGATTCAACACCAATGAACCCACCACCAATTACAACTGCTGACTTTGGATTACTAGCAACTGCAGCTGCAATTCTGGTCACGTCTTCGACAGTTCTTAGTGTGTGTGCTCGATCAATGCCTTCGATCGGGGGAACAATCGGCTGGGCGCCAGGGCTCAAAACTAAAACATCGTAATCAAGTTCATAAGTGTCACCAGATTTGCGTGTTACAGAAACTTTTTTTGCGTTTCGATCGATAGCAGTAACTTCTGATTCAATCCGGACATCTAACTCAAAGCGGGCGTCAAGTGATGCTGGTGTTTGCAATAACAATGATGCCTGATCAGCTATAACTCCACCAACGTAATAAGGTAGTCCACAATTTGCGTAAGATACGAAACCACTTCGCTCGATCACAATAATCGATGCTTCTGGATCAAGACGACGCAATCTAGTTGCCGCAGACATACCGCCAGCAACGCCACCAACAATAACAATTTTTTTCACAATTCTGCCTTTACTTTTTTGTTTGTTAAACCATGGTTAAGAACAGTTTTTGTAATTGCTCTTTAACTTCTTCGGTGTTCTTACCTTTTTCAAGAATGCATTCAGACAGACCAGCAGTTATTAAGCCAAATGCTGCCTTATTCACTGCCTTGGATACGGCGGCTAGTTGATGAACGATGTCTTCACATGATCGACCTTCCTCAACCATGCGCAGAATTCCACCGATTTGACCTTCTGCGCGTCGAAGCCGTTTTGTGAAGTCACCGAGGGCATCTTCGTTATTAACTACATGTGCACTTAGTTTGACTGCCTTAGCCATTAGCTACTCCTTTTATATATCTGGAATTTAATCTTGGTTAACTTGCTGTTTCGCAACTTCTGCGCGAACTTCTTCCATATCAAGTGCGACAACTGCATCAATTAGTTCCGCGAATGAAGGTGCAGGAAGTGCACCTGGTTGACTGAAAACTAAAATTCCATCACGGAATGCCATCAACGTCGGAATTGAACTTATGCCTGCAGCTGCAGCTAATTCTTGTTGATCTTCAGTATCAACTTTGCCAAACGTAATTTCTGGGTACTTGCCTGAGGCATCTTCGAAAACTGGGGCGAACATGCGGCAAGGACCACACCATTCAGCCCAGAAGTCAACAAACGTTATTCCTTCACTGGTGATCGTTGACTCAAAATTTTCTTTAGTTAAAGTAATTGTGCTCATATTCTTCTTTTCTTCGTTAAGCCGGAATTCGGCAGGATGTTTCATTAGTAAGTCGTTGCCTCAAGGCATACGCCAAAAGCCCTAAACCGAGTACAGCAAGGTAAGGCTGAACTGGCGCGAAATATTTAATTGCACCTGAGTAACCAAGTGCAATGAGTGCAACCTTGTTACAAACTGGACAACCGATTGCCAGGAATGAAAAGAAGCCGCCTAAGCTTCCGAGTTTGGCTTCTCGCTCAGTTGATTGAATTTCACCGACTCGCACATAAGTTGCAAAAAGTAATCCAGAAAGAACTGAGGTGCCTATTAAAACTGGCATTGCCCAATTGGTAACAGCAATATCACGGCCGAAAACATTATTGTTCACTACGACGGTTGGCAGGCCGAGGATTAAATACGTTGATCCACCAACCAATAAGGCAACAACCCAACGGCGTGCTGGCCAAGCCAGCAGCGCCGTCAGACAGTTAGGTTGCACGATTAGCGACCAAAAATTTTGCTAAGTACCGACTGCTTGTCGCCACTTGCACTTGCGGTCTTACTTGCACAATCACAGCGTTGATTTTGCGGAACACCTGCAAAAACTTGGTCAAGATGTTGTCCACAACCACTGTAAGTTACTTTTCCGCATTTACGGCAATTAACTCGACTACACATTTCTTCTCCTGATTAATTGATTTAGTGATTTATTTATTAGTTATTAACTAGAGTTCCGCCGGCAGCTTGCCAATCAAGAACTCCACCTTGTAAGTCATACATATTTTCAAAACCAGCTTTGGACATAACCGCAGTTGCTTGTCCTGAACGATTACCACTTCGGCAGTAAACCGCGTACGTTGCTGACTTATCTAAACTTGCTATTTCCTCTTCGAAGTTGCCACTTTCAAAGTCAACATTTATTGCATTTGGTAGATGGCCTTCAGCAAATTCAGCTGGAGTGCGTACATCTAAGACCACAATTCCGGCTTGCTGAGTTGCATCAAAAAACCCCTGTGGATCGACTTTTTTTGCACTCGACCCGCTTGAGCATGAAGTTAACGCCAGCGCGGTAACAAGCACACCAATTGCGGCAATAAAACTTTTCTTCATTTTTACGCTTCCTTCTGGTATTTCTGAAATACTAGCATACCCCTAGGGGTATACTGAAAAGAGAGAGTAGGACGATTTGGATACCGCAAAAAAGTGGGCAGAAGCCTTAAGCCAATGGGGGCTGCCAAAAGAAATTTTGGATCAAGCTGAACAATCACCTTGGATACATCCGCCAGCATTATTTACGGTCCCTGATGAAATTCCAATGACTACTTCGCATAACAGAGCTATTGAGGCAGTACCAACAGGAGGTTCTGTTTTAGATATTGGTTGTGGCGGGGGGATTGCCGCTTTTGCGTGCACTCCAACTGCACAAACTGTTTATGGAGTAGACCACCAAGCCGAAATGCTCGAATTATTCGCAGCACAAGCTCAAAAACTTAAAGTTAACCATGCGCAATTCCTAGGCGACTGGCCTGATATTGAAAATAAGGTTCCCACCGCTGACGTAGTTACTTGCCACCATGTCGTTTATAACGTTAGCGATATTGTGCCATTTTTGTTAGCGCTAGATTCTCATGCCGACAAACGAGTTGTAATCGAAATGCCACAAGAACACCCACTTGCATCGATGAGAGAAGTTTGGAAATTTTTTTGGAATTTAGATCGGCCAACAGAACCGACGCCGAGCATGTTATTAGAAATACTGAGTGAAATTGGCATCAAGGCAAATATTGAATATTGGGAATCTTCACTTGGACGAGAAATTTCAATCGAACAAGCTGCGGAATTTATGCGAATCAGGTTGTGTTTACCTAAATCACGACTTACTGAGGTAAGTGAGTATTTAACTAAAAACAGTCAACCCGAAGTTCGTAAAATTGCCACAATTTGGTGGGATAAGTAGTTTCTAAATGAAAATATGTGTTGAGCAATAGTGCTTAACTAGTAGTAATAAATTAAAGCGAGTTGGAAAAAGGACGGTTAACATGGCACAAGTTGTAATCTTGGGCGCAGGTGTCGCGGGACACACTGCAGCTCTTCATTTACGACGCCAAATAGGTAAAGAGCACAAAGTTATTGTGGTCTCACCTAACTCAAAGTGGAATTGGATTCCATCAAATATTTGGGTTGGTGTTGGCCAAATGACCGATAAGCAAGTTACTTTTCCGCTTGCGCCTATTTACAAGCGAAAGAATATTGAATTTCATCAAGCCCTAGCATTTGAACTTCATCCAGAGGGAAACTCAGAAACTTCAAAGCCACATGTAAAACTTAAATACACCGACTCAACCCGAAATGGTGAAATCGCCAATCTTGAGTATGACTTTTTGATAAACGCAACCGGTCCAAAACTTAATTTTGGAGCTACTCCAGGTTTAGGGCCAGATGGCCATACTTGGTCGGTATGTACTGCAAGTCATGCCACCGAGACAGCTCAAGAGTTTGAAAAAATAATTCAAAAATTAAAGTCTGGGCAAAAACAGACGCTTCTGATCGGTATGGGACATGGAACGTGTACATGTCAAGGTGCTGCATTTGAATACACCTTTAATGTTGAACATGAAATTAAGAGTGAAGGCGTTCGCGATTTAGCTGAAATCATTTACATCACAAACGAAGAGCATCTAGGCGACTTCGGTATGGATGGGATGAATTTTGGTATTAAAGGAAATACCGTTTCAAGTGAATATTTCACCGAGTCACTTTTCCAAGAACGTGGTGTTAAGGCAATCATGTCTGCGGCGATCGAAAAAGTTGAACCTGGTGTTGTGCATTACGAGTTAATTGATGGAACGAGAGATACCCAAAAATTTGATTTTGCAATGTTACTTCCGCCATTTCGCGGTGTAGACATGAAAGCATTCGATCAAACTGGAATTGATATAACTGAAAAAGTTTTTGCGCCGAGTGGATTCATGAAAGTTGATGCCGACTATTCAGCTAAACCTTACGAAGAGTGGAAGCCAAGTGATTGGCCAAAGACATACCAAAGTGTCGGCTACGACAATATTTGGGCAGCGGGTATTGCATTTGCACCACCACATCAAATGTCTCGCCCAAGAACTTCGCCAAATGGCACCGTAATTGCGCCTGCACCGCCGCGTACAGGTATGCCGTCTGGCGTTATTGGTCGAGCAGTTTCTGAAACGATCGCGGAGCGCATCAAACATGGAGCAAATGGAAAAGTTCATACAGCTTCAATGGCGGAAATGGGCGCAGCATGTATCGCATCGGCCGGAAAAGGTTGGTTTGATGGCCAGGCAGCATCGATGACAGTATTCCCGATTATTCCTGATCGTGAAAAATATGGCGCAGATGGTCGAGACATCAAAGAAACTTATGGCGAAATTGGTCTTAGTGCGCACTGGATGAAACACATGCTGCATTACCTATTTATTTATAAAGCTAAAGCACGCCCATTTTGGTATTTAATTCCGGAATAAGGAGAACTAACTATGAGTAATGTCGTCACATTTACACACGCCCAGGCACCTACGAAACGTGAATTAAGTGCACGTACAAATCTGATTTACCAACTTTGGCGGTTCCTGGTTTTAAACATAAAAATGTTAAAGATGGTTGCAAAGGCGCACCACTAAATATTTAATGTTTAAATTTGCCGCCTTAGCTCAGTTGGTAGAGCAATTCCCTCGTAACGAATAGGTCGAGAGTTCGATTCTCTCAGGTGGCTCCATCGCCGCATGTTTTAAATTATTTGAGACCAAGCTCACCTCCCTATTCAAAAAATCTCTTTGAGTAAGAACTAAACTCAAATCATGAAGCTTCAACTTAATGGTAAATATGTTCGCGCTATTTTATTTTCACTAATTGCAATAGTGGCAGTCGGGACTTTATCTCAATTTAAATCAATTGAATTAAAAAATTCTGAAATTCTTGAACGTGCGAATAAAGAGTTTGGTGCATTAGGTTTTGAAGTTGAGAGTACCGAAGTCAGTGTCTGGTGGATAAGCCCTGATGGCTACAGCATAATTAACGATGTTTCGCCTGGCGTTGAAGCTAAGTTCTTTAACTGCGAATCAGATAATTTAGCTGAACGCAAGATTTGGGAAGATCATGCTCTTGCTTTGTCCTCTTTAGTCGACGAATTACTGCGCAAAGAAGGTTTTGCGTTGAATCCGATCAACTCATCAACCTCGACCACAGATGATCGCTATTGGGATTACGTTCGGGCGTACGAGCGTGGCAGCACTAAAGCAACACTTTCAGTGAATGCAGATTGTTGGTCTGATGGCGTTGAATCCGATGCCCCGCTTTACTACAGCGCTCAATTCGGAATTACTGACGAGTACGAAACAAATTATTCAGAGCAGTCACCATTCCTAATTGATTTGGGACTTCGGGATTACATAATCCATGTGGAAAAAATAGTTGATGATTTTGCTTGGATTAATGTAAATGCTAGACGCTCAGGTCACTATGTGATTGCTAAGAAAATCGATGGACATTGGGTCGAAGTCTTTGCTGGACAAGATGTAATTCATTGTGAATTGCGCGATCAGATTGGTATTCCTGTGGACATAGCGCCTAACTGCTATGACGGTCAATAATCACAAAACTATTCACAAAACGGCTAACATCGCGTTATGACTTCTATTCCATTCTTGGATGTTAAAGCCGCTGATTTTTCAATTCGCAGCGCGCCAGTTATGGCTGCTCGTGAACAACATTGGTACGCGACAACTCCTTATGGCATAGCAATACTTCGGTATGAAGACACAAATGCCTTACAAAATGACAAGCGGTTACACCAAGGCACCAGACGTTGGCCGGAACATAATGGAATTCAAAGTGAATTATTAGTTCCTTGGTGGAATGAAATGATGCTTAGTCTAGAAGGACAAGATCACATTCGAATTAGAAAACTTGCAAACCCTGCGTTTTCGCCAAAAATAATCGAAGCGCTTAAACCTGAATTTACAAAACTAGCTAATGATCTAGTGAATGATTTTTGCGAAAAAGGTTCAGCTGAATTTATGAGTGAGTTTGCTGAACCATACTCGGCAAAAGTAATTACCCTCCTACTTGGATTGCCACCAGAGCTTTGGCGAGAGATTGCTGAGCTAGCCACAAAACTTGGTTATGTTTTTAGTGTCACAATCAAACAAGATCTTCCAGAAATTGAAGCTGGGTTACGGGGAATTCTGGCGATAACTCAAAATTTGATTGATAGCCATACCGAATTAGATCCGGATAGTTTTATTTCAACTATGGTCCAGGCGACCGTCGACGGGCAGAAAATAACGGAGCGAGAACTATTAGTAATGCTTTCGTTTATTGTGTTTGCTGGATTTGATACAACGCGAAATCAACTTGGTTTAGCTATGCAAGTTTTTACACAAAACCCAGAACAATGGGACCTACTTAGCAAAGATCCAGATTTAGCTAGAAATGCTGTTGAAGAAGCGATGCGCCTAAATCCAACAATTACTTGGTTCACCCGTGAAGCAATTGAGGATTTTGAATATAAAGATTTGCAAATTAAAAAGGGGACCACACTTCAATTTTTCAATGTCCCAGTGGGTAGTGATCCAGCAAAGTATGAATCAATTGCTATGGATATAACTAAATCACGCGCACCGCATTTTGGATTTGGTGGCGGAATGCACCACTGTCTTGGTCATTATGTTGCGCGAATCGATATGCAAGAGGCGTTAAAAGCGTTAGCTAAAAGAATTCCAGATTTTAAAATCGACCCAGGTGCACAGTATTTACCGGATAGTGGCAACACCGGACCAATTACTTTGCCAATTTCTTTCACCGGCTCAGCGAAAATCTAAGCCGACAAATTTAGTTAAAGTGCTTTAAGCGCTGAAACTACTTTTGTCAGAGTCTCTTTTGCATCTCCGAATAGCAGTGAAGTTTTCGGATCGAAAAGTACTTCATTTTCGATGCCAGCAAATCCTGGTCGCATAGAGCGTTTCAAGAAAACAATTTGCTGTGCTTGATCGACGTTGAGAATAGGCATTCCATAAATCGGTGCGCTTGGATCATTTCGCGCAGCTGGATTAACTACGTCATTTGCTCCAACTACAAGTACAACGTCTGTCTCAGCAAACTCTGGATTAATTTCATCCATTTCTTTCAACTGCTGATAAGGAACATTAGCTTCAGCAAGTAACACATTCATATGACCTGGCATACGTCCAGCAACAGGATGAATCGCATAATCAACTTGAATACCTTTAGCGCTGAGTATTTCAACCAGCTCACGAATTGTGTTTTGTGCTTGCGCAACGGCTAAACCATAACCAGGGACAATAATTACTTTGCGAGCGTAAGCCAACATAATCGAAACATCATCTGGAGATGCCGATTTAACTGGGCGATCTTCACCTGTTCCTGAATTTGTGATTGCTTTTGCAGTGAATGCACCAAACATTGTGTTAGTTAATGGACGACCCATAGCTTGTGCCATCAGTCTGGTTAACAAAGTACCGGAGGCGCCAACTAAAGTTCCGGCCACAATCAGCAATACGTTTCCAAGTACATAACCTGAGGCAGCAACAGATAAACCGGTGAATGCATTCAAAAGTGAAATAACGATTGGCACATCTGCGCCACCGACTGGAAGTACAAGCAAAATACCCATAATTAGCGACAAGAATAAGAGGCCAAAAAGCACGGCGTTAGATGGATTAACTACTAATGAGATCGCAACTGCAATTGTTGCAATTCCAGCAAGTGAAGTTATGTATCGGCCGGCCACAATCACAACAGGCCGAGAAGTCATTAATTCTTGGAGTTTCATAAAAGTTAAAATTGAACCAGAGAATGAAACAGATCCAACAACCACTGTAAATACTGTTGCAGTTAGCATCGCAGTTGTCTCACTGTTAGCTGCGGTTAGAAATTCGATTACTGAAACTACAGCTGCAGCGCCACCGCCAACACCATTAAACAGTGCAACCATCTGCGGCATTTGGGTCATTTGCACCCGACGAGCGGCAATAAAGCCAATTAAAGAACCGACTGCAATGGCTGCCAAAATTGGTTGCACATTTTTAATTGGTCCACCAAAAAACTTCTGGCCGTAATAAAACGCAACAACAGTTGCCACAGTTGCACCTAATGCACCCAATAGATTTCCGCGACGAGCGCTTTTAGGTGATGAAAGACCTTTTAATGCAAGAATGAATAAAACTGCCGCAGCAAGTTCAGCTAACCGTACCCAAGTAGGCATTACTTACTCACCTCTTGGTTTTTCTTAGGTTTAAACATTTCTAACATTCGATCGGTAACCACAAATCCACCAACCATATTTATTGTGGCCAGCACGATTGCAGTTAAGCCAAGACCGAGTTCAAGGCCACCATCAGCTTTTCCGGTAACTAAAATTGCACCGACCAGTACAACACCATGAATGGCATTAGCACCCGACATAAGTGGCGTGTGTAAAACTGCAGAAACTTTTGCTACAACTTCGATACCTACGAAGATACTAAGCACAAAGATTGTCAGTAAGGCGATTGCATCCATACTTACTTACTTCCTTTCTGAGGCTTAACTAACCCCAGAGTTAATTTCGCTGTTTCGTTTCTAACTTCACCTTTATAAACAACAGCACTACCAGCAACAACTTCGTCTTCGATATCTGGTTGAACTTTGCCCTTTTCCGTGAAAAGTGAAAGTAATGAAACAACATTTTGCGCGTACAACTTACTTGAGTGGGTTGCAATTTGGGATGGCAAGTCTTTACAACCAACTATGGTGATTGAGCCATCTGGGACTTTAACAAGTACATCTTTACCGGCAATTGAACCTTGGATATTTCCACCGGATTCGGCAGCTAAATCAACTAGGACTGAACCAGGCTTCATTTCAGACATCATGTCTTTGGTAATTAATAGTGGAGCTTTCTTGCCCGGCACCGCAGCTGTTGTGATCACAATATCGGCTTCAGAAACATAAGGCTTTAGTGCATCTTGCTGTGCTTTAGTTCGCTCTTTAGTCATTTCCTTGGCGTAACCACCAGAACCTTCAAGCGCATCTAAATTCAGTGTGATGAATGTCGCGCCCATAGATTTCACTTCATCAGCACTTGATGAGCGAACGTCATAAGCACTAACAACGCCACCTAATCGCTTGGCAGTTGCCATGGCTTGAAGTCCAGCGACACCAGCGCCAAGTACTAATACTTTTGCTGGTGTAACTGTGCCAGCAGCAGTCATTAACATTGGGAAAAATTTTGTTGATCGTTCAGCTGCAATTAGCGCTGCGCGATAACCACCACAAAGTGCTTGTGAGGTGAGTGCATCCATTGACTGTGCTCTTGAGATTCGAGGCACTAAGTCGAATGAAAGCGCAGTTACACCTGCTCGAGCCAGCGCCCGGATTTCAGTTCCATTAGTTGTTGGCGAGAGAAATGAAAGTGTGATGGCGTCTTTTTTAAGTTTTGCAATTGCTCTGGTAGGTAGTGGACGAACTGTTGCGACAACTTGAGCTGATGCAAGTTCACGATCAAGACTTGTTTTTTCAAATAATTTTGCGCCAGCTGCTTTGTATGCATCATCTGAATAAGTTGCCGACAAGCCAGCCTTGGCTTGAACACTGATAGTTAAGCCAAGTTTTACTAACTTGGCTACTGCTTCAGGGGTGAGCGCAACGCGCTTTTCACCGATTTTTGTTTCACTTGGTATTACTAATTTCACAGTGCACTCCATTGCGCATTTAACTAACTCAACTCTATGTACTTGTTGCTAGATATGCCACGCAAAAGCGTGGATTAGCCAGTTAGTTTGAAACTGGAACTACGTCACCAAGTGAAGTAACAACTTTAGAACTGCGGTTTAACGCCTGTTCCATTCGATTTTTTGAAGCTAATGTGAAGTCGCTTTCATTTAAAGTTTTAGGCAGATTTAGTACCCGCACTGGAAAATCATCAGTAATCAAAATTGGTATTTGTTCAACTTTAGAAATTTCAAGCTTGCCCTCGTTGCTCTCGGTTACAGTCCAGCGAACAATTAAACCTTCAGATTTTATTGTGGTCGGCTCGCGGTGGGCGGCAATTAAATTTCCGTGGCTATAAGCCACCCACATATTTTTTATTTTTGTAACTGGTTGTACAGAATGTGAGTGCGCCCCATCGATTAAATCGATTTCGCCACTTGCCGCCAACTCATTTGCTAAATCGATTTGAAATTCACTTGGTTGATTTGTGTACTCTTCGCCCCAATGTATTTTTGCGATCACAAATTGAGCGCCAGCTGCTCGAGCAGCTTTTGCTTCGGCAATCATCGCGGCCGGATCAATTAAGTTAGCACTCCATAATTTGTCACTATCTCGAGTAAACCCGTTGAAACTATAGGTGTACGCAATAATTCCAACTTTAAAAATTTTTTCATTTTTTTGTACTTCAACTACGAGTGGAGTTGCTGCTTCAGCTGGCGTTCTAGCAGTTCCAGTGTGCGGTATTCCAATTTCGTCGAGTTTTTCCAAAGTCCTAGTTAGACCAGTAAAACCTTTATCTAGAGAGTGATTTGATATTTGATCACACATATCAAACCCGAGAGATTTAACTGCAGTCAAAATTTCTGGCGGAGAGTTAAAAACCGGATAACCAGAGTAGTTTTCATTCTTATTTGCAATCGGAGTTTCTAAATGACATAAAGCTAAATCGGCCGACTCTGTAACCGATGCGATCCCAGCTAATTGTGGATAGAAATCCCAATCACCATTTTTTCCATCTCGCTTGGCTTGGTTCCACAATCTCTCATGAAGCAAAATGTCACCAGTGGTGACGACCGTGAAGGTAGTTAAGGAACTTGTATCGACTGAGTTAATAGAAGTCCCAGTTGAATTTGGTTTTTGTGGGCTGGCTGCGCCTTGAGAACAGGCAGCTAAAAATAGGCTCGGAAGAATTAATAGAATAATTCGCTGGTAGCTATTTAGTTTCAATTGTCTATTCGCTCTTGTTGGTTGTTTGATATTTGATAGTTGAGAACCTGGATATAAATGTATGCGGAAAACCGAATAGACAACACGCAGAAACAGGCAAAATAGTAAAATAATTCGGGGATATCCCAAGTTATTTAGCGAAATCCATATCACATAGGCGATCCTTAACTAACTGCAGTTCGGCTAAGAGGTTGGTAAAAATGGACTCACGTTATGTCCTAATTGTGGAGGATGACTCACTTTTACGTGAGCTGCTAGCTACCGCACTTGAATCTTGGGGTTATTCAGTCCAAACTGCCAGCAATGTGGCAGATGCCAAGCGCCTCTTTAAATTAAGCGATCCTGATGGCGTAATCCTTGATATTGATTTAGGTCCTGGCCCAAATGGTTTTGATTTAGCCCAAATCATCATAAGTACAGCGCCAGCTACGGCAATTGTCTTTTTAACACATTTACCTGACTCAAGATTTGTTGAAGTTGACCCAGATGGTCTGCCTGCTGGTATCGCATATTTACGTAAATCTGCGCTGTCAGATTTGAACTTACTGCAACAGGCACTTGATGTAACTATGCGTGGAGAAGTTTCAACAAATTATAGGCACGACAAAGATAAGAATCGTCCGTTTGGCAATTTAACTAAAAAACAAATTGAAGTGTTGCGTTTAATGTCCCAAGGTAAATCCAATGCACAAATTGCTGAAATACGCGGCACCACAGTCAAAGCAGTAGAAGATGCGATTAGACGCGCTTGTGAAGCAATTGGTGTAGATAATTCAGTTGATGGAAATACTCGAACTGCGGCAGTAGCTAAGTACCTGTCAGTAACTGGAGTTAGCAAATATTCAAAAGCTGACTAATTTCGCCAATCGCTGAATAGTGCAAGCGATAAGTTGCAAATTTGCTAATCGACTGGGCGTAGAATAATTGAACATTCAATAAAGAAATCAGGATATAAATGTCAGAAACTGGCCACCTTGTGCCCGGCGAAAAGCCATTAACTCATAAAGAAATTCTTACAGTACTAAGTGGTTTGATGGTGGGCCTATTTCTCGCTGCCCTTGATCAAACAATTGTTTCGACCGCGCTAAAAAGTATTGTTGAAGACTTCGACGGCCTGAATCATTACACCTGGGTGGTAACTGCATATTTATTGACATCTACTGCTTCGACGCCACTTTATGGAAAGATTTCTGATTTATACGGGCGTAAACCAGTTTTTCAGTTTGCGATAGTCACATTCTTAATTGGTTCATTTTTAGCTGGCGCATCACAAAATATGAGTCAGTTAATTGCTACTCGCGCACTACAAGGTTTAGGCGCTGGTGGCTTAATGGCCCTAACTTTCGTAATTATCGGCGACATTATTCCGCCGCGTGAACGTGGCCGATACCAAGGATATTTTGGTGCAGTCTGGGGTCTTTCCTCAGTAGCAGGTCCATTACTTGGTGGTTACTTCTCAGATAGCGGTGAAATTTTTGGAGTTGCTGGCTGGCGCTGGATTTTCTACATTAATTTGCCACTCGGTATTTTGGCAATGATTCTCACGTCATCTTCACTGCACGTACATAACGTGAAACGTAAACATAAAATTGATTACCTTGGCGCAGTATTAATGGTTACTGCAGTCACTGCGCTACTAATGGGCGTTTCAGTTTATGGACCAGAAGATGGCTGGGGTTCAACAAAAACACTGAGCACACTTGGTCTATCTGTTATTTTGACAATTTGGTTTTTAATGCAAGAAAAACGTGCAACCGAACCAATTTTGCCACTGCCGTTATTTAAGAATCACACTTTCTCAATTACTTCGCTTCTTGGATTTGTAATTGGCGCCGGAATGTTCGGTGCAATTATTATGATTCCGCTTTACTTACAACTTGTTAAAGGCGATAGTGCAACAAATGCAGGGCTTAAGTTAATTCCTTTTATGCTTGGCATTGTCATCATGTCGATGTACTCAGGTAAGCAAATATCTAAAAAGGGTCACTACCGAATTTATCCAATTGTCGGTCTTGTCGTAATGACAATTGGCTTAGCTTTACTAACTCGATTAACACCGCAGACTTCGTTTACTGAACTTGGTATTTACGAATTTATGATTGGTGCAGGTCTAGGTTTATCGATGCAACCAGTTGTAATTGCCCTTCAGAATGATATTGACTTTAAAGACATGGGTATCACCACTAGTGCTAACTCATTCTTTAGATCAGTTGGTTCCACTATTGGGGTGGCACTATTTGGCACAATTTATGCAAATAGTTTGGCAAAACACATTCCAGAGAAAGTTGCCGAACTTGGAGCGACTAACCCAGCTGCACTGGCTGGCGCAACACCTGAAGCATTTGAGGCGCTGAAGAATAATTCAGCAGTACTTGAAACATTTACGCCTGATTTGAAGGCAAGTATCTTGGATGCCTTTACGAATTCATTCCAAGATGTGTTTATGTCAGCACTTCCGGTTACAGCTTTGGGCATCGTCTTCGCGCTAATGGTTCGTGAGAAGCCACTTCGCTCAGGCGCTGAATTTGCTGCAGCTAAAGAAGAGGCTGCTGGCGAGGCAATGGCTTAATTAGCCAAGTTTAAAAACTTGTCCGGTGTGCTTACCCTCTATTGATTTCACGTAGAGGCGAATCACATCGGCAAGTTTTACTTGTTCAAAGCCTGGGAAGTAATCATGGTATCCAGGAGCTTCAACTAATACGTTTGGGCTAATTGTGTTAATACGAATGCCGCGCGGTAATTCGATTGCTGCACTTACAACAAAAGATTCAATAGCACCGTTAGCAGCTGCTGCAACAGCGCCGGTAACGATAGCTTCGCGCGCCAGGACACCGGACATCAAGGTAAATGAGCCGTTGTCTGTTAAGTGGTTAACACCTTTAAGTACTAAATCAATTTGGCCAATGGCTTTATCAGTCAGTCCAGCAACAAAATCTTCACGAGTTAATTCATTAAGTGACTTAAATGGAACTTTGCCAGCAGCAAAAGCTATTGCATCAACTTTGCCAACTTTGTTAAGCATATTTGAAATTGACTGTGGATCATTGATATCAACTTGCACATCACCACTTCTAGAGGCACGGATAACTTCATGTTTTTTAGCAAGTTCATCGGCAACACCTTTACCAATTAATCCGCTTGCACCAATAACTAAAATTTTCATGAGATCCTCCGTCTAGTTCAGTCCAAGCCTATTGGACAGTTTCAGAAAAACCGACCCAGTGTTTTCAATATGCAATCTCATCAAAATAACCGTAGATTGGGTAAGCCAAGTTTCAAGTTGGAGATGATGTGGCTAATAAATTTCAGCAAGCTTTCAGTTTGCGCTTTCGCCGAATCATCACCAATTCTGCCGATGGCACGCCACCTTGGATTGACTTAGTTTCAGCTGGTGATGACCTTGGTTACTTCAAACCAACAGATGCTCCTTGGGTAGTACACGGCGATATCTCAACACTTATCGGTGGCATTAGAGCTTTACTTATGCAGGCCCTGCATCCAGGCAGCTTAGCTGGAGTTGCCGATCATTCAAGATACGAAAAAGATCCACTTGGTCGTTTAGCCGGAACAACGAGGTGGCTAACCATACTTACTTTCGGTGCAACTGACGCGATTAGTCAAGAGTCAGCTCGAGTAAATGGCATGCACAAGAAAGTTGTTGGAACATATTCAGATTCCACTGGTCAAAAAGTTGACTATGCAGCAGCTAATTCAGACTTGTTACTTTGGGTACACGCTGCATTTACTGAATCATTTTTAGTTACTAATGAAGTTTTTGGGGTTAGAGAAATACCCGGTGGATCTGATGAGTATGTACGGTTGTGGGCCAGAGCAGTTCAACCACTCGGTTTAACTAATGCACCCTTATCAAAAATAGACTTAACAAACGCAATCCACTCATTTGATTCTGTTTTACGATCGGATGCCGTAACTCTGCAAGTTGTGGAATTTATAAAACATCCACCCCTTTCATTTTCAGCTCGAATTGCCTATACCTTGCTGTTTCAGGCGGCAGCAGTAACTATCGAGCCAAAATATTTAAAAATACTTGGACTGCGTCCGGCACCAAGTTTTCTAGTGATCCCGGCTGCGCGAATTTTACTGAAATTAATGCGCTTAGCACTTGGTGGAATTTCACCACTTGAAGAAGCAGCGCTGGCAAGACACCGACGAGTTAAAGGCGAACTTTAAAAAGTTTTAGCGTCAATCACAAAGCGATATTTAACATCACTTTTAACAACGCGATCGTAAGCGTCATTTATTTCTACAGCAGTAATAACTTCAACATCACTTACAACATTATGTTTTGCACAAAAATCAAGCATCTCTTGGGTCTCTTTAATACTGCCGATCGAAGACCCAGACAAACTGCGTTGACGGCTTAATAAATTATTTGGTGAGATTGCATATGACTTTTCTGGAATCCCAACAACTACTAGTGAGCCGTGCATTCGCAAAGTATCTAAGTAAGGGCCAAGATCAAGATCGGCTGAAACTGTATTAATTATGATGTCAAAAGTGTTTCGTAATTCAGTAAGTGAATTTTTCTCAGATGTATTAATAAAAGTTTTTGCACCCATGGCTAACGCATCTGATTTTTTGTTATCGCTATGACTAAGGACAGTTACCTGTGCGCCCATCGCAACTGCAATTTTTACGGCCATGTGACCAAGTCCACCTAAGCCCATTACCGCCACTTTCTTACCTGGCCCAGCTTTCCACTGCTTAAGTGGTGAGTAAGTAGTAATGCCAGCGCAAAGAAGTGGCGCAACACCTTTTCGATCTAGATTTTCAGGAACATGCACAGCGTGGTTAGCTTTGATCACAATTGATTGTGCGTAGCCGCCGTAAGTTGGAGTAACTCCGTCATACTCCAAACCGTTGTAAGTCCAAACTGGACTTTTTAAACACCAGTGGCTTTCACCAGTCTGGCAGTATTCACAATTACCGCATGAATCTACATAACAACCAATTCCAGCCAAGTCACCAACTTTGAAATTTGAAACGTCCGAACCAACTTCAGTAACCCGGCCAACAATTTCGTGACCTGGCACCATTGGGAAAATTGCGCTGCCCCATTCTTCACGTGCTTGGTGAATATCTGAATGGCAAATACCAGCGAACTCAATTTCGATATTGATATCTGCTGCTCCAACAGCACGACGTTCAAATTCGTAAGCGGTTAGTTTTTCGCTTGGTCCTAATGCGGCATAGCCACGAACTTTTGTCATTAATACTCCTGAAGTTGTTTACATCTTAAAGGTTGCAGGTCAAGCTGAAATTAAAGGTCGATACCTTCATGTTTTAGCAATGCTGCTTTTAGCGGCAACCCGAATCCGTAATTTCCAAGAGCTCCACCAGTTTTTACAACACGGTGACACGGGATAATTGGCGCGATTAAATTACTTGCACACGCTGTGCCAGCTGCGCGCACTGCAAGTGGCCGGCCGGCTTTGGCTGCTAACTCCGCATAACTCACGACTTTGCCACCTTTTACTTTGCGCAATTCACGCCAGCAATCCTGCATGAATTCGCCACCAGGTTGACGCACTTTAAGTTTTGAAAATGCATTTAAGTCGCCATCAATCCACTGATTAATAACCTGTGCCACTCCAGCAAGTTTCGAATCCTTCTTAAAGTCCACTACATCGAGTTTTTGTCCAGCTTTAGCCAAGAATTTATGCATTGGTAAGAATGCTGCGCCAATTACTACAGGTTGTTTTGTGACATCGACCAGCACAGCCATTGAACCCCAAGGAGTTTTTAGATCGTGTCCAAGTATTGAGGTCATTAGTCGTTTAGTACCTTTGCCATCCGCTTAACCGCTTTGCGCAACATAGCTTTACTTGTAGCTAAGTTAATCCGAACGAAATTCTTACCGCTTGGCCCAAAATCAAAACCGTCATTGAAAGCTACTCGACCTTTTTCAAGTAGTACTTTGGCTGGATCTTCAATTCCGTATGCATTTAAGTCGACCCAAGCTAGATAAGTACTTGCTGGCACTTCGTAGTTTGCTTTAGGTAGGTTTTTCTTAAGTAGTTTTGCTAAATATTTTCGGTTGCGATCAACATTTCGAAGTACAGCGTCCAACCATTTTTCACCTTGATCGTAAGCAACTTGACTAGCCCAAGTTCCCAGAATCGATGCCCGCCAAGGACTGCTTACTGGTAATGCATTTAACTTTTCAAAAATAGTTGGATGTTGACTAACGATTTGCGCACACTTGAGGCCTGCTAAATTCCAGGACTTACTTGCAGAAGTTATACAAACTCCTGTTTCGCGAGCATCCTCATTTAAAGCTAAGTATGGAATGAACTTGGCTTCTTTAAAAATTAGCGGTGCGTGAATTTCGTCTGAAATAACCAAAACACCATATTGCTTTGCAAGTTTTGCGATTTCAGAAAGTTCAACTCTTGAAAATACATGGCCAACAGGATTATGTGGGTGACACATGAGAAATACTTTTGCACCAGCGGCGAATTCTTTTTCTAGCCCAGCTGTATCGAGTAAGTAATCTTCGCCTGATTTGATCAGCGGCACATCAACCATCTGGCATTTAGCTTCGTTGATCCAAGTGTAAAAATTATGGTAAACCGGTGAATTGATTACGACTTTGTCACCGGGATTTGTAAATACTCGAATTACTTCAACACCGGCAACGCCAACATCTGTCGAAATTCGGAACTGTTCTATATCTACATCCCAGTTCCAACGTCGCTTAGCGAATTTTGCAAACGCTTTTGGAAGTTCGGGGATAACACCGCCATAGCCAACATCGGAACGCTTAACCATATCCAGAAGTACCTCTTGGATTGGCTTAGCAATTGGATAGTCCATTTCAGCCACTGGCAACGGCAAAACATCTTTATCAAAAGAACGCCATTTGGCACTACGACGTTTACGTAAATCACTTAAGGAATCAGCAGAAACTCTCACCCCTGCAGGTTAGCAATCCTTACGGCTTAATAATGGTGATACCTGGGTGAGAACCTAAATTTTGCATTGCATCAGGCACTTCTTCTAGTGAGATTGACCGTTCAATCAATGAATCTGGCCGGAGTAGTCCTGAACTGATGTCAGCCAACATATCCGGGTAAGTAGCTGCTGACATACCGTGACTGCCAAATATTTGAAGTTCGCGCCCAATTACTAAGTGCATTGGAATTGAGGCATGATCGCCGATCTGTGCAGGTGGCAATAAGCCAATCTGCACATGACGACCAAGACGACGTAAAGATTCAACAGCCAGTTTTGCTGTTTTAATACTGCCAAGTGCATCAACAGTTACGTCAACGCCAACTTCAGTAAGTTTTCGAGTTACAGCGACAACATCATCATGAACTGAATCAAGTACTATTTCTGCGCCAGCAAGTTTTGCTCGATCACGTGCTGCATGTGAAGTGTCAACACCAATTACTCTGGCACCTCTAGATTTTGCAATCATTACTGCAGCTAAGCCAACACCCCCGCAACCAAATACTGCAACCCATTCACCTGGCTGCACTTTTGCGACTTGAACAATACCTCGGTATGAAGTTGCAAAACGACAGCCAAGAGAAGCTGCGGTCTCAAAAGAGATATTTTCTGGAATAGAAACTAAATTAAAATCTGCATGTGAGATGCGCACATATTCGGCATATGAACCTGGGCCGTTAAAACCAGGTTGCCATTGAAATTTACAAACTTGAGCATTTCCAGCTAAACAATCAACACATTCGCCGCACCCGCAGACAAATGGCACCGTTACTCGATCGCCAATTTTCCAATTAGTTACGTTGGCGCCAACTTCATGGATCGTGCCTGCAAATTCATGGCCAGGGATATGGGGTAGTTCAGTGATATCGCTATCGTGGCCCTGCCACCCGTGCCAGTCACTTCGGCATAAACCGGTGGCGGCCACCTTGATAACAACGCCATGTGGTCTGGCCACTGGCAGTTCAACCTGCTTTATATATAGGTGTTCACCAAAAGCATCAAAAGCCACGGCGCGCATGGTTTAAAGAGTATTTCAACCAGTACAGCTGAAGGCGGGATATGGCTTAAATCTTGGGTATTTGACCTAAAGATATCCCCAGAAAATCCTCGGGAATAAGTATTAACCCTTTTAGGTTATGATATTTGTCCTTGAGCCAACTCGACTCAAGGTATCTGATAACTGAGGTTTCAGGTGCCCTGAGTCGAGTAAGGCAATAGGTTTCGCGGCTTAGGCCGAAAAGTAAGGCAATTAAGTAACGCAATTTAATGGAGGAAAAATGGCTCGTGCAGTAGGTATCGATCTTGGAACTACTAACTCAGTAGTTTCGGTACTTGAAGGTGGCGAACCGACTGTTATCGCAAACGCAGAAGGTTCTCGGACAACCCCATCGGTTGTAGCTTTCGCAAAAAATGGTGAAGTTCTAGTCGGTGAAGTTGCTAAGCGTCAAGCAGTAACTAACGTCGACCGCACCATTCGTTCAGTAAAGCGTCACATGGGTGACACTAAATGGAATGTAGATATTGATGGAAAGAAGTACAACGCGCAAGAAATTTCTGCTCGCGTACTTCAAAAACTAAAACGTGATGCTGAGGCTTACCTTGGCGAAACCGTAACTGATGCAGTTATTACTGTGCCGGCTTACTTTAATGACGCACAACGTCAAGCAACTAAAGATGCAGGTCAGATTGCCGGGCTTAACGTACTTCGTATTGTTAACGAACCGACTGCTGCTGCACTTGCTTATGGTCTAGATAAGGGCGACCAAGATCAAACTATTTTGGTATTCGATCTTGGTGGTGGAACATTCGACGTTTCACTTCTAGAAATTGGTGAAGGCATCGTTGAAGTTAAAGCCACAAGTGGTGATAACAATCTTGGTGGAGATGACTGGGATCAGCGCGTAGTTGATCACTTAGTTACTGAATTCAAGAATTCAAACGGAATTGATTTATCAACTGACAAAGTTGCATTGCAACGTTTACGTGAAGCTGCTGAAAAAGCAAAGATTGAATTATCTTCTTCACAGTCAGCAAATATCAATTTGCCATACATCACTGCATCAGATGCAGGTCCGCTTCACTTAGACCTAACTCTGACTCGTGCTGAATTCCAGAAGATGACAGCTGATCTACTTGAACGAACCAAAGCTCCGTTCAATCAAGTGGTTAAAGATGCTGGCGTTAAAGTTTCGGATATCCATCACGTAGTACTTGTTGGTGGTTCAACTCGAATGCCATCTGTGACTGAATTAGTTAAAGAATTAACTGGTGGTCGCGAACCGAATAAGGGTGTTAACCCAGATGAGGTTGTGGCAGTAGGTGCTGCACTACAAGCAGGCGTACTTAAAGGTGAAGTTAAAGATGTTCTACTTCTTGACGTAACACCACTATCACTTGGTATCGAAACCAAAGGTGGCGTGATGACTAAGTTAATTGAACGCAACACCACTATTCCTACTAAGCGCTCGGAAATCTTCACAACTGCTGAAGATAGCCAACCGTCAGTGCTTATTCAGGTATTCCAAGGTGAACGTGAAATGGCTGCTTACAACAAGAAGCTCGGAACGTTTGAACTAACTGGATTACCACCAGCACCACGTAACGTTCCTCAAATCGAAGTAACTTTCGATATTGATGCAAACGGTATCGTTCACGTTTCGGCTAAGGATCTTGGTACTGGTAAAGAGCAGTCGATGACAATCACCGGTGGTGGCGCATTATCTAAGGAAGAAATTGATCGCATGATGGCAGATGCCGAATCACACGCTGAAGAAGATCGTAAGCGTCGTGAAGAAGCTGAAATCCGAAATCAAGCAGATGCACTTGTCTTCCAAACTGAAAAGTTCTTAGAAGAGAACAGCGACAAAGTTCCAGCAGATGCTAAAGCAAATGTTGAAGAACCGTTAGCTGCGCTTAAGAAAGCACTTGAAGGCGAAGACCTAGAAGCGATCAAGAATGCAGTTGAACAAGTTGGCACAGCAAGCCAAGCACTTGGTGCAGCTCTTTATGAGAACACTAAAGCGCAAGGCGAAGAAGCAAATGCTGATGACGATGTTGTCGATGCAGAAATCGTAGAAGAGGCGCAAACTAAGTGAACGAAAACGACCACGGCGTAGAAACCGAGGACGTCAAGATCACCGATAAACGCAAGGTAGATCCGCAAACAGGAGCCCCAAGGTCGCAAGACCAAGGGGAGCCTGTTGTGGAAACTCCGGTGGATCCGATTACTGAATTAACTGCTGATTTGCAGCGAATTCAAGCCGAGTATGCAAATTACCGCAAACGCGTTGAACGGGATCGTGAAGTAACTCGTGAATTAATTGTGTCTGGGATTCTGGCTGAATTTTTACCAGTAATCGATGACATCGGTAGAGCTCGTACCCATGGTGAACTTGATGGCGCGTTTAAGAGTGTTGGCGAAGCTTTGGAATCCACAGTTCAACGTCTTGGCATGAAGCCATTCGGTGAACCCGGCGATGAGTTTGATCCAACGCGTCATGAAGCAATTGCGCATGAACATAGTGATCAGGTTGATAAACCAACTTGCGCCATTATTTATCAGCCCGGTTATGAATTCAACGGAAAAATAATTCGAGCGGCAATCGTTAGTGTTTCTGACCCGAATTAATTCGTAGTTGATTGAGCCTTGAGGAGGGATCGATGGCAGTTAAAGATTATTTAGAAAAGGACTATTACAAAGTTCTTGGTGTTGCCAAAGATGCTGATGCAAGTGCGATTAAAAAGGCTTACCGAAAACTGGCTAAAGATTTTCATCCTGATACAAATCCAGGTGACAAAAAAACGGAAGAACGCTTCAAGGAAGTAAGTGAAGCGTACGACGTGTTGTCAGATAAAAAGCGACGGTCTGAATACGACGATGCCCAACTTTATGGTGGACAAAATCGGGGCGGCTTCAATCCAAACGACATGTTTGGACCTGGGGCGCAAAACTTTGGTTCAAGTAATTTTGGAACAATGGGTGATATCGGGGACTTAGGCGATTTACTTGGCGGAATTTTTGGTGGCGGTCGCGCTCGTGGACCACGTAAAGGTGCCGATCTTGAAACTTCAGTAACTCTAAATTTCGAAGATGCAATTTACGGGACAACAATTCCACTACGACTTTCATCACACACTGTGCAGGCACGAATACCGGCCGGTGTTAAGAATGATCAAAAAATCAGATTAAAAGGAAAAGGCGCAGCTGGTGAAGCCGGCGCACCTGCTGGTGATCTATTCATAAATATTTCAGTTAGCACCCATGAAATTTTTGGTCGAGATAGCGATAACTTAACCATCACAGTCCCAATTAAATTTGATGAAGCAGTTAACGGTGCTGATATTAAAGTTCCAGTTTTAGACGGTCCACCGGTAATAATTCGAATTCCAGCTGGCACAAAGTCTGGTGCAAAATTTAGGGCCCGCGGAAAAGGTGTGCCAAAAGCGCAAGGCGCTGCGGGGGACCTGATTGTCACTGTTGACATTGCCGTACCAGAAAAAATTTCTGAAGATGCGCTGCGCGCACTTAATTTATTTGCTTCAGCCACATCAGATTTTGATCCACGCGCGCAATTAGTAGAAAAATCTAAACGCTTGAATCATAAGGATGGTAAGCGTGGATAATTACGAAATTCATCATGATGTTCCGCTTTATGTAATTTCAGTAGCGGCGCAACTTGCCGGACTACATCCTCAAACACTTCGCCAGTATGACCGACTTGGACTTGTATCACCTGGTCGATCGATTGGAATGAATCGGCTCTATTCGTTACGCGATATCGGTCGGCTAAGAGAAGTAGCAAGATTATCCGCTGAAGGTGTCACGCTATCTGGAATCATTCGAATTATGGCACTTGAAGAACAACTTGAAGCAACCTTAAAAGAGTTGGCAGCATTGCGCGCTGCAGTAGATGGACCTTCAACTGCGCTTGTGGTTTGGCGACCACAACGTCGAGCATAGGGAGTAACTAACCGTGAGTAACTCAACGAATAAAACTGCATTGATCACAGGAGCAACTGCAGGAATTGGTCGCGCGTATGCATTTGAATTAGCCAGTCGTGGGATGGACCTAGTTTTAGTTGCCCGAGATAACGAACGATTAACTTTGCTAGCGAATGAATTAAAAAATAAATTTGATATAAAGACCGAGATCTTGGTTGCGGATCTGACAAATAAAGTTGCGCTTGGTGAAGTTGCTTGCCGAGCTGCGGCCGAAGACATTGAACTAGTAATTAATAATGCGGGTTTTGGGATTAAACAAGATTTCGTTGGCGGTGGATTAGCCGCGGAGCAAGATTTACTTGATGTTTTAGTGGGTGCAGTACTGCAAATAACTCATGCAGCCATGCCTGGTTTAGTCGCGCGAAATTCTGGCGGAGTGATCAACGTCAGCTCAGTAGCCGGCTGGTTATCTAGTGGAACTTATAGTTCAGCAAAAGCATGGGTTACTTCGTTCAGTGAGGCGCTAGCTTTTCAACATCGCGCCAGCCAAGTTCATGTAATGGCACTTTGCCCCGGCTATACCCGAACTGAATTTCATCAACGCGCAAATATGGAAATATCAACAGTTCCAAATTGGATGTGGCTTGATGTAGATAAGGTTGTCAAAACTTCGCTAAAGGATTTTGCTAGAAATAAACCTGTTAGCGTTCCAGGTTTGCAATATAAAATTTTGAGTTTTGTTGCTCAATATTTACCAAGACCGGTAGTTCGTCGAATTTCAAATACTTCGCGTCGCTAGTTAGTAATTTTCTAAAACTTTTGTAAGTGGATCATTCGTAACTGTCCAGCCACGCAATCTAGATTGCAGCGCTGCTTCTTTAGCAAGTTCAGTTGCAGATTCAGTAAGCAGAACTGTTACTGGGGCATCGGGCCAATCGCCGTAGTCGCCGCCAACTTGAGGCAACATCGGGTCAATCAGAACATAAGCAACGGCTGGGCGACGCAATGAACGTCGGCTAAATCCAAGTGCAGGTGCGTGCACTGCCTGCGCACCTGCAAAAACTAAAACTAATGGCTCAGCCGTTTTGGCTAACTCAGCTGAAACATGAGCCACCCAACGAATATTTGGCGGTGGCGAACTAACTACAAAAGGCGAAGTTTTTAGCTGAACACTTCCGGCAAATGGGTTAACTGCATCATCCGTTGGGAGGTATGCGACAACAGCCATGTACCTACTTTGCCATGTGCGCGGGTAATAGGCTGTAGCCATGTCAGATCGCGAATTACTTAAACAACAAATACTTGATAAAGCAGTTGTTCATGGAAAAGTAATACTTTCCAGTGGCAAAGAAGCCGATTACTACGTAGACCTTCGTCGCGTAACACTTGATGCCCAGGCTGCGCCATTAGTTGGTCGAGTGATGTTAGAACTAACTAAAGATTTAGATTTTGACGCAGTAGGTGGCTTAACTTTAGGTGCTGACCCAGTGGCTGCGGCAATGTTACATGCGGCGCACGCGCAAGGTCGCCAGCTCGATGCATTTGTGGTTCGTAAAGCTGAAAAAGCACATGGCTTACAGCGAAGAATTGAAGGCCCTGATGTTAAAGGCCGTCGCGTCCTGGCTGTTGAAGACACAAGTACAACGGGCGGTTCCGTACTTACGGCAGTAGAAGCATTACGTGCTGAAGGCGCAGAGGTTGTTGGCGTAGCTGTCATAGTTGAACGAGCCGCCGCGACTGCAGTCGAAGAAAAAGGGCTTAAGTATTTATACGCTTATAACCTTGCCGACTTAGGTCTTTAAGAATTTTTGCGATTTTCTAATTCAGCTTTAAAGCCTTTACGTTGTCTGCGCACTTCAAAGTAAATCGGAATCGTACTTAAAATCACCAATGTAATAGTTACTGCTTCAATATTGTTTTTCACAAAGTCGATACTGCCTAAGAAGTAACCAGCCAGCGTTAGTGAAACAATCCAAACAACAGCGCCAATGCCGCTAAATACATAAAAAGTTCGTTTATCCATTTTTGCGATTCCGGCCATACTGGTAATAATCGATCGAACTATGGGTACGAACCTGGCTAGCACGATTGCTCGAGGACCAAATTTTTCGAAGAATAAATGTGTTTGTTCAACGAACTCTTGTCTAAAGATTTTTGAATCTGGTCGACTAAAAAGTCGCGGACCAATTTTTGCACCAGTCCAATAACCAATCACATTTCCGGCAAATGCTGCAATGATCATTAGCAGTAAAGCAATTGGCAGTGGCACTGAAATAAATCCACTGGCTAGAAGTAAGCCAACAATAAATAAAAGCGAGTCACCAGGTAACACGGCACCAAAAATAACGCCACATTCAATAACCAAGATCACCAAAGTTATGGCAAATGCGTATTGCCCAAACCCCTTGAGCAAACCTTCAGGATCGAGTAAGCCGGCCTGTCGAATTGTTACGGCGAGCATATTTTCAAGAGGGGTAATCATTCCTCGAGCCTATCCATGACAGAATAAAGGCACGGGTAACGGCGCCGATTGGCCCGCAGAAACCGGATTTTCAGGAGTTTGAAATGCCTATTGCGAGTCCAGATGTATATAACGAAATGCTTGACCGCGCTAAAGCCGGTGCATTTGCGTACCCAGCAATTAACTGCACCTCATCACAAACGATAGTTGCAGCTATTCGTGGTTTTGCTGAAGCCGAGTCAGATGGCATCGTGCAAGTATCTTGGGGCGGCGCGGAATTTGCCTCTGGCCAAAGTGTAAAGAATATGGTGGCTGGCTCTGTTGCACTCGCCGAATTTACGCACGCAATTGCAAAAAGTTACAACGTAAATATTGCATTACATACCGATCACTGTCCTGAAGAAAAACTAGACGGATTCATGCGACCTCTAGTTCAAATTTCTGCCGAGCGCGTTAAAGCGGGACAAGAACCTTTATTTCAATCACATATGTGGGATGGTTCAGCTGTTTCATTAACTCAAAATTTAAATATTGCCGATGAGATGCTTGATAAGTGTGTAGCTGCAAAAACAATTCTTGAAATTGAAATTGGCGTAGTTGGTGGCGAAGAAGATGGTATCGAAGCAACACATGATGCCAAACTATTTTCAACACCTGAAGACGCACTTGCAATGGCAGACAAACTTGGTTTAGGTCAACGCGGTCGCTATTTAGTTGCGGCAACATTCGGTAACGTGCACGGCGTTTATAAGCCAGGCAACGTAGTGCTGACCCCATCTATACTTAAAGATTTACAAGAAGCAGTGCAAAAAAAGCACAACACTAAAGAGAAGCCACTTGATTTGGTATTTCACGGCGGTTCTGGCTCGTTGCTATCAGAAATTCGTGAATCTCTTGATTACGGTGTCATCAAAATGAATATCGATACAGATACTCAGTACGCATTCACTCGTCCAATCGTTGACCACATATTCAAGAATTACGACGGCATCTTAAAAATTGATGGCGAAGTTGGAAATAAGAAGGTTTACGATCCGCGGGCATACGGCAAATTAGCTGAAGCAAACATGGCCACACGAGTTGTCCGAGCTTGTGAAGACTTACGTTCTACTGGCACTCGAATTAAGTAGTTCGACTTCTAGTAGCCTTAGCAAGTTGCAAACGTAACTATATAAAAGGAGAGCCATGCCTGCCGTAGTGCTAGTTGGCGCCCAATGGGGCGATGAAGGTAAAGGTAAAGCCACCGATTTACTTGGTGGTCGAGTTGATTATGTAGTTCGCTATCAAGGTGGCAACAACGCTGGTCACACTGTGGTGATTGGCGATAAAAAGTTTGCGCTGCATTTATTACCAAGTGGCATCCTTACTCCGGAAGTTACACCAGTAATCGGTAACGGAGTTGTAATTGATGCTGGTGTACTTTTTAAAGAAATCGAAGGTCTTGAGTCCCAAGGGATAAACACTTCAAAGTTAGTAATTAGTGCAAATGCACATTTAATTACGAGTTACCATGTCACCCTCGACAAAGTTACTGAACGATTCTTGGGTAATTCTAAAATCGGTACAACTGGTCGAGGTATTGGCCCAACTTATGCTGACAAGATTTCGCGCGTAGGCATTAGAATCCAAGATTTATTTGATGAAAAGATTTTGCGCGCAAAAGTTGAAGGCGCATTAACTAATAAGAATCAAACTCTGGTAAAAGTATTCAATCGACGAGCAATTTCAGTTGATGAAGTTGTTGATGAATTATTAAGCTACGTAGATCGATTACGTCCATTTGTTGCTGACACGGCACTGCTTTTAAACAAAGCGCTTGATGAAAATAAAGTTGTTTTACTTGAAGGCGGTCAAGGAACATTACTTGACGTTGATCATGGCACTTATCCATTCGTTACTTCCAGTAATCCAACTGCTGGTGGCGCATGTGCTGGTTCTGGAATCGGCCCAACGAAAATAACTGGAGTAGTTGGAATCTTGAAGGCTTACACAACTCGAGTTGGTTCTGGCCCATTCCCAACCGAATTACTTGATGAAGATGGCGAAAAACTTCGTACTATCGGTGGTGAGCGCGGGGTAACAACTGGGCGCCCTCGACGTTGCGGTTGGTTTGATGCACCGATTGCTCGTTATGCCACTCGTGTAAACGGTTTAACTGACATTTTCTTAACCAAACTCGATGTGTTAACTGGCTGGGACAAAATTCCAGTTTGTGTGGCTTATGAAATAGATGGCAAGCGAAGCGAAGAGTTACCGATGACACAAACTGAATTCCATCATGCCAAGCCAATTTATGAATACTTACCAGGCTGGAAAGAAGATATTAGCGGTGCTAAAACTCTTGAAGACCTTCCTGCTAATGCCCGAAGTTACGTTAAATACCTTGAAGAAATTAGCGGCACAAGAATTAGCGCAATCGGTGTTGGCCAAGATCGCAATGCAACGATCAGCGTGCATGATCTACTCGGCAAGTAATCGCTTAACCTAGTTATATGCAAATTAGTTCTGTACCAGATCAACACGGAAATCCAATTGGCTTACCACTGGGTGAAATAACAAAACCTGGTATTCCTGATGAATCAGTAAAACTAACTGGCGAATATTGCTACTTAGAGTCATTAGATGCTGACAAACATGCAGACGATCTCTATGAGGTTTATGCATTAGATGCAGATGGATTGCTCTGGACATACATGCCACAAGGTCCATTTAATTCGGCTGCGCAATATCGCACTTGGGTTGAAGGCGTACAACATAAAGCAGACCCATTCTTTTACGCAATCATTGACGCAAACTCTGGAAAAGCAGTAGGTGTAGCTTCATACCTGCGCATTGATCCGGCTTCAAGTTCAATCGAAGTTGGTTACATAACTTTTTCGCCAGTTATCCAACAAAAACCAATTGCAACTGAAGCAATGTACTTAATGATGAAGCACGCATTTGATCTTGGCTATCGCCGCTATGAATGGAAATGCAATGCACTTAATGCTCCGTCGATAAGTGCAGCGATGCGTTTGGGGATGTCATTCGAAGGACTTTTCCGACAAGC
>CAJBBC010000013.1 GCA_903951185.1 uncultured Actinomycetes bacterium | reverse complement strand
TTTGCTTTTGAAAAATTCCCAAATGCTGATCAAACACTGACAACAACTATGAAATCAGTCGGTGAAGCAATGGCAATTGGTCGTAACTTCACCGAAAGTTTGCAAAAAGCGTTGCGGTCAATCGAACGTAAAGAAGCCGTATTCGACTGGTCCCTGGATCCAAAATCAATTGATGTAGCCAAATTAATTAATGTAATGAAAGTTCCACGCGACGGCCGCTTAAATGAAGTACAGCTTGCCCTGTGGGCCGGTGCGTCAATCGAAGAAGTATTTAACGCCACAAAAATTGATCCGTGGTTCTTAGACCAAATAGTCCTACTTTGTGAAGTTGCCCGCGAAGTTAAGCAAGCCAGCGCACTTGATCGAGAAGTACTTGAGAATGCAAAGCGACATGGTTTTTCTGATTTCCAAATAGGCAAAATACGTGGCTTAACGGAAGCTGAAGTTCGTTCAATCCGCCACACTTTGGATTTACGTCCGGTTTACAAAACTGTTGATACTTGCGCTGCTGAGTTTGCGGCTAAAACTCCGTACCACTACTCGTCATACGATCTTGAAAATGAAGTTAGTCCGCGCAGTAATCCGGCGGTAATTATTTTGGGCTCAGGTCCAAATCGAATCGGTCAGGGTATTGAATTCGATTATTCATGTGTCCACGCTTCGTTAACTCTTCGGGAAAAGGGTTACGACACCATCATGATTAACTGCAACCCAGAAACAGTTTCCACTGACTATGACACTTCAAGTCGCTTGTATTTTGAACCATTAACTCTGGAAGATGTCCTTGAAGTAATTCATGCCGAAACTTTAGCTGGACCAATTGTTGGTGTGATTACTCAATTAGGTGGACAAACTCCACTTGGCTTAGCCCAAGGTTTAAAAGATGCTGGTGTCACAATTTTGGGTACCACGCCCGAAGCAATTCACTTAGCTGAAGAACGCGGCGCATTCGGTCAGGTTTTAGCCAAAGCTAATTTGCCAGCCCCTGAACATGGAATGGCAACTTCATTTGATGACGCTAAAGAAATTGCTGATCGAATTGGTTATCCAGTACTTGTGCGCCCATCCTTTGTCCTCGGTGGCCGGGGGATGGAAATTGTTTACGATGAAACAATGTTGCGCGATTACTTATCGCGGGCAGTTGAAATAAATCCAGAACACCCAGTCTTAGTTGATCGATTCTTAGATGATGCAATCGAAATAGATGTTGATGCGCTTTATGACGGCACCGATTTATATCTTGGTGGCGTAATGGAGCACATTGAAGAAGCTGGTATTCACTCAGGTGACTCAGCCTGTTCATTACCGCCATACACACTTTCGGCGCAGCAGATAGTGCACATTCGAAACTCAACTATTGCAATTGCAAAAGGTACTGGCGTTCGTGGCTTACTAAATGTGCAGTACGCACTGGCTGAAGGCATTCTTTATGTACTTGAAGCTAACCCGCGTGCTTCCAGAACAGTGCCATTCGTTTCAAAAGCAACTGGTGTCTCGCTGGCTAAAGCAGCAGCACGAATTGCCGTAGGTGACACTATTGCCCAACTTAGAACTGAAGGTTTCTTGCGCAAAACTGGTGATGGCGGAGATAGTCCAAGCGGATGCCCAATCAGCATTAAAGCTGCAGTTCTGCCATTTAGTCGCTTCCATGGCGTCGATACAGTACTTGGCCCTGAAATGAAATCAACTGGCGAAGTAATGGGTATCGATCATGATTTCGGTTCAGCTTTTGCTAAATCTCAACTGGCTGCTTACCGCGAAGGATTACCAAAGTCGGGCACTGTATTTATCTCAGTTGCTGATCGCGATAAACCAAAAATAGTTGATGCGGTTAAGCGTTTAGTTAATTTAGGTTTTAAAGTTATGGCCACTAAAGGTACCGGTGCATTCTTAGCTGAACACGGGATTGAAACAACCCAAATTGATAAACAACATGAAGGTAAATCAGCTGGCCACAAAACTTCAGTTGAAGCAATTATGGATGGTGACATTAACTTAGTTGTGAACACTCCGTACGGCACTGGCGCTCGTCGTGATGGTTATGAAATTCGCCTAGCCACAGTATTAGCTGGAATTGCTTCGATCACAACAGCACAAGGTTTAATCGCAGCCGCGCCTGGTATTGAATCGTTACACCTCGGTCCGATGGAAGTGAAGTCAATCCAAGATCACCACACTGATTTAAATAAATTGTTGGCGCGGTAAAACTAATGAGTAACGCCAAACAAATAAAGTCTCGAATAATCTCAATTGAACCAAGCGGCAGCTACTTACATTTAGTACTTGAAGCCCCGGAAGTTGCAAACTATGTCGAGCCCGGTCACTTCGTCGCAATAGCTGTTGGTGGAGTTGGCAGTGGCATGCTACTTAGGCGGGCATTTTCTATTCATCGCGCAACTGCAGACAAATCGATTGAAGTTATTTTTGCCGCGCACGGCCAAGGTACCCAATGGTTAGCTGAACAAAAAGCTGGAACTCAACTAGACATTATTGCGCCGCTTGGTAAACCATTTGCGTTACCACGTCAACCAGTTGGCTGCGTTTTAGTAGCCGGCGGATATGGCGCAGCACCGATGATGATGTTAGCCCAGCAACTTAAGCAACTAGGTTGTTCAGTTGAAGTTGTTTTAGGCGCTGCCACCGAGGATAAATTATTTGGAGTACTCGAATCTAAAGCAATCGCTGATGTAGTTACCGTCACAACAGATGATGGCTCATCTGGAGTTCGTGGCCGCGTAACCGATGTATTGCCAGATGCAATAAAGCGAGTTTCAGCAAAAGCTGTTTATGCTTGCGGACCAATGCCGATGCTTAAAGCCGTTGCTCAAGTTTCAAAAGAGTTAGCTGCCTATAGTCAATGTGCAGTTGAAGAAGCGATGGCTTGTGGCATTGGTGTTTGTATGACCTGTGTACTGCCAGTTATTGGCGATGACGGCGTAACTCGAATGGTTCGCTCATGTGTTGAGGGTCCAGTTTTTCGCGGTGACCGAGTGCGTTGGGATGATGTTGACACTATTCCGGCCGATACTTTTGGCGCACCAACGGGTGGTGGGCACTAATGTCCGATCTAGAAACGCCAGATCAAGAAATACCGGCCCGAAAAATGCCGGCACGAAAAATACCTGATGTATCGAGCTCAATTGACTTAACAACTTCACTAGGGTCGTTGCAACTACAAGCACCAACGGCAACTGCATCGGGTTGCGCTGCTGCTGGTCGAGAGTTAGCTCAATTCGGTGATGTGCGTACATTGGGCGCCGTCGTAACAAAAAGTATTATGAAAAATCCAAGGTCTGGTCGCCCAACACCTCGGATGGCCGAAACACCAAGTGGAATGCTTAACTCAATTGGGTTACAAGGTCCGGGGATTGAAGCTTTTCTAGAAAAAGACCTTTCCTGGTTAACCGAAAACGGGGTAACCACAATCGTTTCGATCGCCGGAAATAATGTTGATGAATTCGGCGAATTAGCTAACCGGTTAAAAGATGTTCCCGGTATTGCCGCACTCGAAGTAAATATAAGTTGTCCAAATGTGGAAAGTCGCGGTCAAGTTTTTGCGTGCAATCCATTTTCAGCAGCCAGTGTGATTGAAACAGTTCGTCGTGAATGGACTAGCTCGGCACCTATTTTGGCAAAACTTTCACCTGATGTAACTGACATTGTTGAAATTGCCCAAAGTGTTGTTGAAGCTGGCGTCGACGGTGTTTCGATGATTAACACTTTGCTTGGCATGGTTATCGATTTAGATCGAATGAAGCCGATGTTAGGCGGGCGAACTGGTGGCTTATCTGGCCCAGCCATTCGACCAGTTGCTGTTCGCGCTGTTTATCAAGTGCACGCTGCGCTACCGCAGTTACCGATTTTAGGTATGGGCGGAATTAGAACTGGCCATGATGCTTTGGAATTTATTGCCGCCGGAGCAAGCGCAGTAAGTATTGGCACAGTTGTTTTTGGCGATCCTGGCGCACCTTGGCGGATAGCCGATGAACTTGGGGCCGAGTTAGCAAAACGCGGTTTCACAAAACTTACAGATGCAATCGGAGCTGCACATGAGCGTTAATCAGAATTCAAAAAAAGCACCGATCGCTGTTGCCTTAGATGCGCCTGATTTAGCTACTGCACAAAATTGGGCTACTGCTGTTGGTCCACATGTTCAGGTAGTAAAAGTTGGTCTTGAAGTTTTCTTGCGGGATGGACATGCCAGCGTTGATACCGCCAGAGCAGCTTCGGGCTGTGATATTTTTCTTGATTTAAAACTCCATGATATTCCTGCAACTGTTGCCGGCGCCGCCGAAAGTATCTCAATTCTGAATCCCAAGTATTTGACCGTACATGCCTCTGGTGGCGCGGATATGATCAAGGCAGCAGTTGAAGCTGTGCCGGACACTTTTGTAACTGCGGTAACTATTTTGACTTCACTTACCCAAGAACAACTTTCGGCAATGGGCTGGAGCGGTACTGCACAAGACATCGTTAAACGTTTAGCGGCTATGTCAGTAGCAGCTGGCGCACGAGCAATTGTTTGTTCACCACAAGAGGTTGCCGCAGTGCGGGCTGAAGTTGGTAATGCCGCAACTTTAATCACCCCAGGCGTTCGTCCGGCCGGTAGTGATGCCGGAGATCAGAAGCGAATTGCAACACCTCAGCAGGCAATTGCTGATGGTGCTGACTTACTTGTAATCGGTCGACCGATTACTGGCAGTAGCGATATCGGACTAGCAGCCGAGCAGATAGCCGCCAGCCTGCTCTAGTAACATTTCGTTATGGCAGTTCCGGTTTTAACGCATGAGCAACGCATTGCTGCCTCAGCCAAAGCCGTTGAAATTCGCGTTCGTCGAGCTCAGGTTAAACAACAGCTAAAAGATCGCGCCTTAACATTTTCAGATTTAGTAAAAGTGTCAGATCAGGATGAAATTATTTCTGGCATGAAGGTTATTTCTGTACTTGAAGCACTGCCAGCTTTTGGCAAAGTTAAAGCCACTTCACTAATGCAAAAATGCGGTATCGCTCCATCGCGTCGAATGAAAGGACTTGGTCAGCACCAAGCCCAAGCATTACTTGATGCCCTTGCTAAGCGTGCTTCGTTAACTAAGCCTTCTACGCTGCAGGAAATACAACCATGACAACCCGAGCACATTTAGTTGTGCTGGCCGGGCCAAGTGGAGTTGGAAAGTCATCAGTAATTAAAGAAGCTCTATCAGTTTTGCCAAATACTTGGGTTTCAGTGTCCGCAACTACACGCGCACCGCGTCCTGGTGAAGTTGACGGCGTTAATTACTTTTACGTAACTGATGAACAGTTCGATCAAATGATTGCTAACAATGAATTATTGGAATGGGCTAATTACACAAATAATCGTTATGGCACACCGCGCAAACCCGTTGAAGAAAAACTTGCAGCTGGAATTCCAGTTTTACTTGAAATTGAAGTTCAAGGTGCGGGGCAAATTCGTGAATCAATGTCAGAAGCATTACTTGTTTTCTTGGAACCACCGACCTGGGCTGACCTTGAAGCGCGCCTGGCTGGGCGGGGGACTGAATCGCAAACACAAGTACAAGCCAGACTTGATGCTGCGCTCAAAGAGTTGGAATCTAAGGGTTTATTCGATTATGTGATCGTAAATGACGATGTTAATCGGGCTGCTGCGCAATTGGTACAATATTTAAGTTAATCCCCATAAATTTCCAGGAGTATCAGCGTGACTGTAGCCGCACCAGAGGGCATCACAAACCCACCGATCGACGATTTATTAGCAGTTGCGGACTCAAAGTACGCATTAGTTATTTACGCAGCTAAGCGTGCACGTCAGATCAATGCTTACTACTCACAACTTGGTGAAGGTCTTCTTGAATACGTAGGTCCACTAGTTGAATCTGGCGCTCAAGAAAAATCGCTTTCAATCGCACTACGCGAAATTAATGAAGGCAAATTAACTATTGAACCGGAAGCTGTTTAATACTGAGTCTGCAATTTCCAGCTGGTAACTAGTTTGGATTTTTGCCAAAGTATTCTCAACGCTACCCAAAGGCAGGTGTCGATTTGAATATCGTCCTTGGCGTTGGTGGCGGAATTGCTGCTTATAAAGTTGCTTCGCTACTTCGATTATTAAAAGAAGCTGGTCACGACGTTCATGTCGTCCCAACTCAAGCTGCACTTAACTTTGTTGGTCAAGCGACTTGGGAATCTCTTTCCGGCCATCCAGTAACTTCTGAAGTTTGGCATGACGTTTCTGGCGTTCCACATGTGGCTCTTGGCCAGAATGCAGACTTGATTTTAGTTGCGCCAGCAACTGCAGATTTAATTTCGCGGACCGCATCCGGGGCTGCGAATGACTTACTTACAAATATTTTGTTAACTGCACGTTGCCCAATCGTTTTTGCTCCAGCTATGCACACTGAAATGTGGGAGAACTCAGCAACAGTAGAAAATGTTGCTACTTTACGTAGCCGCGGGATAACTGTTATTGATCCAGAAGTTGGCCGCTTAACTGGAGCTGACACTGGCCCTGGTCGACTACCTGATGTTGAACAGATTGCACAGATTGCGTTAGCTCAAGGGATTAAAACTGAAAAAGATTTAACTGGCAAGAAATTTTTAATTACCGCTGGTGGAACTCGCGAATACATCGATCCAGTTCGGTTTATTGGAAACCGGTCCAGCGGTAAACAAGGTGTGGCTTTAGCTGTAGCAGCTCGCGATCGCGGCGCACAAGTAACTTTAATCTGTGCAAATATTTCAGTTACGCCGCCAAGTGGAGTTCAACTTATCAACGTAGAAACTTCAGTCGAATTATCAGATGCAGTTCGCAGTCAGTCCAAAAAAGCAGATGTGATCATCATGGCTGCAGCGGTCGCTGACTTCACCCCAAGCAATTACTCAGAAACCAAGATTAAGAAAACTGAAGACAAATTAGTTCCAGATATAGAACTAAAGCGAACTGAAGATATTTTGCAGAGCTTAGTTGCGACTAAAAGCCCTGGCCAATACATCGTTGGCTTTGCTGCTGAAACCGGTGATTCACATGCGTCTGTGGTTGAACATGGCTTAGCCAAACTAAATCGTAAGAACTGCGACTTACTAGTTGTTAATGAAGTAGGTCGTAATAAAGGCTTTGGTACTGACGAGAATGCTGTGGTGATCTTGGCTAAAGACGCTCAGTCTTCTATTGAAGTGCCAAGCAGTTCAAAAAATGTGATCGCCGGTGAGGTCCTTAATGTCATCGCCAAAGCAATCCGATAAACTAAACCAGCAAATCTCCACGAACAACTAGTAAAGGTGCCTTAATGTCAGGTCGTTTATTTACCTCTGAATCAGTAACCGAGGGTCATCCAGACAAGATGGCTGATCAAATCTCCGATGCGATTCTTGATGATTTATTAGCTCAAGATCCAACGAGTCGTGTTGCTGTTGAAACTATGCTGACTACTGGCCAGATTCACGTTGCTGGCGAAGTAACCACTAGCGGTTTCGCAGATGTAATGGCATTAGTTCGCCAAGTTGTAAATGAAATCGGTTATGACTCATCTGAAAAAGGTTTCGACGGAAATAGTTGCGGTATCTCAGTTTCAATCGGTGCACAATCTCCAGACATTGCACAAGGTGTTGACGATGCATTTGAAGAACGAGTTTCAGGTTCTGCAGATCCACTAGATCGCCAAGGCGCTGGTGACCAAGGTTTAATGTTCGGTTACGCGAGTGATGACACTGCTGAGTTAATGCCATTACCAATCACTATGGCGCATCGCTTAGCTGAACAACTAACGGCAGTTCGTAAAAACGGCAGCATGGCATATTTGCGCCCAGACGGTAAAACTCAAGTAACTATCGAATATGACGGAGACCGTCCGGTTCGCTTAGATACTGTAGTTGTTTCCTCACAGCATGCACCTGATATTGATCTTGATAAGCAACTTGCACCAGAAGTAATTGCCAATGTTATTAATCCGATTGTGCAGAAATTCGACATTGACACTAGCGATTTTAAAATCTTGGTTAACCCAACTGGAAAATTCGTTGTTGGTGGACCAATGGGTGATGCAGGCTTAACTGGTCGAAAAATTATCGTAGATACTTACGGTGGTATGGCTCGTCACGGTGGTGGCGCATTCTCCGGTAAAGATCCTTCAAAAGTTGACCGCTCAGCTGCTTACGCTATGCGTTGGGTTGCTAAGAATGTTGTGGCTGCCGGTTTAGCAAAACGCTGTGAAGTACAAGTTGCATACGCAATTGGTAAAGCACATCCCGTGGGTGTATTCATCGAAACTTTTGGCACCGGCACTGTGGCTGAAGAACAAATTCGCCAAGCTGTCCTTAAAGTATTTGATTTACGTCCAGCTGCGATTATTCGCGATCTTGAACTACTAAATACCAAAGTAACTAAGTACCGCCCAACTGCGGCTTATGGTCACTTTGGTCGTCCAGGTTTCACTTGGGAGCGTACAGATCGTGCGGGCGAACTTAAGGCTGCAATCTAAGTAATCTTGGACTTGTGACTGAAGACCAACTAAGTTTCCTGCCAGACCAGGCTGCTAATTCGCCTGCGCCAGCAAAAACTAAGCCAACTAAAGTTACAAAAAAACCAAAAGCCGCAGTTCCACTTGCCGAAGTAGATCCAGTTGCACATTTACTTATCGACAATCCACTGCCACATCTGGATCGAATTTTTGATTACGCAATTCCAGCAAAGTTAGCCGAGATTGCAAAACCAGGTGTTCGGGTACGTGTTCGCTTTGCTGGGCGATTAACTGACGCGTGGCTTATTTCGCGATCAGCCACAACTGATCATGAAGGTGAATTAGCGCCAATCACAAATATCGTTTCTGCTGAAGTTGTTTTACTTCCAGAAATACTTGAACTGGCTACCCAAGTAGCAAATCGCCAAGCTGGGATACTTTCCGATGTATTGCGAAATGCCATTCCAAATCGTCACGCCGGCGCGGAAGAAACTAAATTTAAAAATTCGAGTAACTATCCAAAGCCAACTAACTCAATTTGGGATCAGTATGTTGGCGGCGCTGCATTATTAACCAGAACTAATGACGCTAAGGCACCGCGAGCAATTGTTACAACTGGCCAAGATGATCCAGCAAAGTTAATTGCTGACTATGCACTCAGTGTTGCTAGTAACGGAAAAACAGTTGCCGCAGTAGTTCCAGACCGTGCGGCAATCGATCGAGTGGCAGCGGAGTTAATTGAACACGGTTTAGCCGCAACTGATTTTGCAATTTTGGCGGCTGATGATGGCCCAGCGACTCGGTATAAAAATTGGTTAGCTGTACTGCGCGGCGCGGTAAAAATTGTAGTTGGCACTCGGTCAGCTGTATTCGCGCCAATTAAAGATTTAACGGCAATTGTGGTTTGGGACGACTGGAATAGTTCACACGTAAATCCGCAATCTCCATATTGGAATAGTCGTGATGTAGCGGCATTAAGAAGTGCTGAACAAAACTGCGCCTTAGTTTTAATCAGTCCGATGATGTCAGTCGAAGCTTTTGCGCTGCAACCATGGGCTGTTCATATTTCACGTAGCCGCGATGAAATTCGCAAAACAGCTCCTCGAGTGCGCAGCGCACTAGATGACACTTACTTAAAAAATGATCCAGCTGCTAAAGGTGCGCGGGTACCCGGACTTGTTATGCAAACTATTAAGTCGGCCTTAACTACTGGACCGGTTTTAGTTTTAGTTGCCCGCACCGGTTATTCACCAAGACTTTCGTGTAATAACTGTCGCGAACTTGCTGCCTGTAGTGCTTGCGGCGGCGCGTTACTACAAAATGATCGAAGTAGTGCACCTAGTTGTTATTTATGCGGACAAATCGAATTACATTGGGCTTGTCCGCGCTGTAAGAAAAATGAATTACGTGCAGTTGCAGTTGGTAGTAGCCGCACCGCAGAAGAATTTGGCCGTGCATTTCCTGGAATCCCAGTGCGCAACTCTTCAAGTGATCACATTTTGCGAACAGTTAATAGTCGCCCGGCAATTGTGGTGGCCACCCCTGGCGCCGCTCCGGTTGCCGAAGGCGGTTACAGCGCACTAATCCTTTTAGACGGCACTGCGATGTTAAGTCGAAATGATATTGATGCTGTTCAAGATACTTACGGTAAATGGACAGAATGTATGTCCTTAGTTCAATCAAGCGGGGAAGTAGTTGTGGTTGCCGAAAGTGAGCATCCAGCGGTGCAAGCATTAATCCGCCAAGATCCAGCTGGCTTTGCCCAACGTGAATACCAACTTCGCACTGAAGTTTCGTTACCACCAGCTATTCGATTAGCCGCGCTAACCGGTGAGCAAGTTGATATCGATGACTTTATTAGCCAAGCCCAGTTGCCAGCTGAAACTGTGATCCGTGGACCAGTACCAATTGGTGGGCAGATGCGCTTACTGCTTAGTGTGCCCAAGAAAATTGGACTTGAGTTATCAACTGAATTAAAGCGAGTAACTTCAGTTCGCAGTGCACGGGGCTTTATGCCACCACGAGCCCAGCGATCTTCGACAGATCAAAAAGGCGCACCGGTGAATGTGCGAATAGATCCAGATAAACTTTAAACATGGCAGTCAAACTAATTCGATTATTCGGTGATCCGGTGTTAACCACCCCGGCACTTGAAGTAACTGTTTTTGATAAAGAACTGCGAAATTTAGTTCGCGATTTAACCGAGACTATGCAGGACGCTCCTGGTGCTGGATTAGCAGCGCCACAAATTGGAGTTTCACTTCGCGTATTCACTTACGATGTTGACGGTGAAGTCGGACATTTAATAAATCCTGCCCTTGATTTATCCGAAGATTTACAAGATGGACCAGAAGGCTGCCTTTCCTTGCCTGAATTAACTTATGACTGTATTCGAGCAATGAGTGTGATCGCCAAAGGGATGAACATGTACGGCGAGCCCGTAACAATACATGGCTCAGATTTATTAGCCCGTGCTATTCAACATGAAACAGATCATTTAGACGGAATTATTTTTATTGACCGTCTTGATGATGAAAACCGCAAAATTGCTATGAAAGAAATCCGTCAAACTGAATGGTTTGGCGCCCCGCCGACTGTAAAAATAAGTCCACATTCACTTTCGAACGGTTTACTTTAATCGTGCGGATAGCTTTTGCTGGAACACCAGAAGCGGCCGTGCCAACGCTGCAAGCGCTGATTAATTCAGAACATGAAATTGCTTTTGTAATCACCAGGCCCGACGCCCCAAAAGGTCGCGGACGTGTGCTGACTCCAAGTCCGGTTGCCATCGAAGCTGATGCTGCTGGTTTAAAAATAATTAAAACTTCAGATTTAGCACAGCTTGCCAATGATGTTGCCGGCTTGGACGCGGTAATAGTTGTTGCTTTTGGTGGCTTGGTTCCAAAGTCATTATTAGATACGCCGAAATTTGGTTGGATCAATTTACATTTCTCGTTGTTACCGCATTGGCGCGGCGCAGCACCTGTCCAACATTCAATAATGGCAGGTGATGACGTAACTGGCGTAACTACATTTCGAATTGAAGAAAGCCTTGATACCGGTCCAATGTTTGCTTATTTAACTACTTCAATTGGAAAATCTGAAACAGCTGGTGCGTTACTTGAGCGATTAGCAATTGATGGCGCCGGTTTGGCAATGGCAACTTTAAGTGGCTTGGAACAAGGAAGTATGTTGCCGTTAGCCCAATCACTTGAGGGCGTTAGCTATGCACCTAAAATAACTACAGAACTTGCGCAAATCAATTGGCAAGATCCAGCCTTAGCAATAGTGCGCAAAATTTTGGCAGTTACCCCAGCGCCAGGTGCTTGGACCCAAAGTTCAGGTGAGCGCTATAAATTAATGTCGGTAACGTTAGCGCCGGAAGTTACAGATTTAAAACCTGGTGAACTTAGCTATCAAGCAAATGAAGTATTTATTGGCACTGGATCACATGCTGTGAAAGTAGATCAAATCCAAATTCCAGGTAAGAATTTCACTGATGCAGCCGACTGGGCGCGAAACTTAAAAACTAATTTGGTGTTTGCGTGAGTTTTTCCGCTCGCTTAGTTGCATTTGAAGTTATGCAAGCAGTACATAATGACGATGCCTACAGTAATTTACTTTTGCCAGCGGCCATTACTAACGCAAAATTAGATCCACGTGATTCAGGATTTGCAACTGAATTAACGTACGGCGGATTACGTCGCCAAGGCAGTCTCGATGCAGTAATTAAAGCGTGCTCAGATCGTGAAGACATAGACAGCGCTGTACACGATGTACTTCGGATCGGCGCGTATCAATTACTTTTTATGCGCGTACCTGACCATGCGGCTGTTTCTGAAACCGTTGATTTAGCCAGAAAAGTTGTTGGCGTTGGGGCATCTAAATTTGTGAATGCCGTGATGCGTCAAGTTGCAACTAAAGATTGGCCAGCTTGGGTTGATGAATTAACTAAAGATTTAGCACCTGTTGAGAAATTATCAATTGAATACTCATATCCAGTTTGGGTTATTCGGGTATTAGCTGATGCATATAAATGTGATGGCGAAACAATTAAGCCGATCCTGGAAGCCGGTAATACGCCAGCACCAATTTCACTTGTCGCCCGTCCAGGTCAATTCGAATTAGCAGATTTACTTGCTTTACCTCAAGTAGAAAAAGGCAAATGGTCACCATTAGCTGGCATTATGAAAAGAGTTGATGGCCAGTCAATGAAGCCAGGGGATTTAACTGCTATTCAAGATAATCGCGTGGGTGTTCAAGATGAAGGTAGTCAATTAGTTGCGCTTGCTTTAGTTAATGCAACTGTTGATCAACCTGAAAGTAGTTGGCTAGACATGTGCGCTGGTCCTGGTGGCAAAGCCGCAATCTTGGCAGGTTTTGCCCCGCAACATAATGCACAACTCACTGCAATTGAACCTATTGCCGGCCGCGCTCGATTAGTTGAAAACTCACTTCGAAATGCACCAGGTGATCCGCAAGTTATTGTGATCGATGCACGCGAATTTGAAACTACCCAAAAATTTGATCGAATTTTAGTTGATGCACCATGTACTGGCCTTGGTGCACTTCGCCGCCGACCTGAAGCCAGATGGCGTAAACAGCCAAGTGATGTTGCAGTTCTTGCAAAATTACAAACTGAACTGCTGGCAAGAGCTGCCCAATTAATTAAAGCTGGTGGTGTAATCGGCTATGCCACCTGCTCACCACATATAGCTGAGACCGATTCAATCGTGAATGACTTCATGAAAAATAATCCAGGTTTTGAGCTAATGGATATTTCGCAAGCATTACCGCAACTAAATTTGCCGACCGGCTCAACAGCCATGCGTCTCAATCCAGTAGTCCATGAAACTGATGGCATGTACTTGGCATTAATCAAAAAATCGAATTAATACTCCAACGTAAGTGCCGATAGGCTTAAGTCGTGGGTTTGCGTATTTCTCCAAGTATTCTCTCGGCTGACTTTGGACATTTAGTCGATGAGTGTGCCAATGTTGCGCCAAATGCTGACTGGTTACACGTTGACATTATGGATAACCATTTTGTACCGAATTTAACTTTTGGGTTGCCGGTCGTAAATGCACTAATCGGTCGAGTAGAAACTCCAATTGATTGTCACTTAATGATCAGTGACGCCGATCGTTGGGCACCTGGTTACGCTGAAGCCGGCGCAAAGAGTGTGACCTTTCATATCGAAGCTGCGAATAATCCAATACAAGTTGCCAAAGACATTCGCGCAGCTGGTGCACGAGCCGGCATGGCTATTAAACCAGGTACCAAACTTGAAGATTACGAAGATATATTCCCGCACTTAGACATGGTTTTGATTATGACTGTTGAACCTGGTTTTGGTGGCCAGTCATTCATGTCTGATCAATTACCAAAAGTTAAACGTGCCCGAGAAATTATTAAGAATTTAGATTTAGATATTTGGCTACAAGTAGACGGCGGCGTCTCAGCTCAAACAATCGAAGCTTGCGCGCAAGCTGGTGCAGATACTTTTGTAGCTGGCTCAGCGGTTTACAGCACAGCGAACCCGCGTAAAGCTATCGATGATTTACGTGAACTTGCCCAAAGTGCCACTGATTCTTCTTGGTGGTGTGCGCACTAATGAGCGCAACTAAAGAAGTAATGCAAGAACTTATGTCCCAAGCAATAGTCCAAGCACAACTAGCAAGTCTTGCTCAAGACGTTAATCCGCACGTTGGCGCAATTTTAGTTGACGAAAAAAATGAAGTTGTGGCTACAGGTTTTCATCGCGGCTCAGGTACAGCCCATGCTGAAGTAGATGCCCTAAGTAAAGTTGCTGACACCACCGGGTTAACGCTCTATACAACTATGGAACCTTGTAACGCAGTTGGTAAACAAGGTCCATGTAGTCAAGCCCTCGTGGCAGCTGGAATTAAAAAAGTAGTTATTGGTCAACCAGATTTAAACCCAACTATGCTCGGCGGCGCACATTACTTAACTGAACATGGCGTCGAAGTCACT
>CAJBBC010000012.1 GCA_903951185.1 uncultured Actinomycetes bacterium | reverse complement strand
TCCCACGCGAAGCACACCATGCCGGCGAGCGGCATCTTCAATCATGTAAGTAAGTGGCTGTGGCAGCGGAGTTCTTGAAATCCCACTTAAAAATTCGACAATGTCATGCGCGGATTGACCTTGATCAAGTGCACGCCTAATTGATCGTTCAGTAAATCGGTATGTAGTTGCAACACCAGTTGATTCAACATCTGCAAGCACGGCCATTGATCGTCTGGCAACCGCTGGCAAACGTCCAGGAGCAAGCGCAGTTAAGTCAGCTTGCACAATAATGTGATCAATCGGCGCCGGCAAACAAATAGCAAGTGGTTTAGCTAAATCAGATCCTTGTGCGAGTGCTCGGCCAAATGAACTAAGCGCCCCCATTCCAGTCACACCAATTAATTCAGCTTCAACTAAAACGGCTACAACAGCATTAGCCCGAACTTTAGAAGCACGGCGTGGCCGGTGCCAATCTAAATATTCAGTCATCATGCCTGGCGATGCGACTGACCCAACCGGCATATTCGCAAAAATGTCTAATAGGGATAAGCGAAGTGGATTAATGAATCCACGATCAACTGAAGCTGTTAGCGGATTAATCCGATCACTACCTTCACCGCCAACCACATGCGCTGCTCGGTGCATATCGCGCCAACTTGTTGCAAGTAATGCCCAGCGAGCTGCATCATCAATACTTAGCCATCGGTCATAAGCCACAGTTGGTAGCCAGCCACTATCTTGTTCGGCATTAAGTAAGCCAGCAGCATGCGCAACTTCGATAACTAACGCGCAAACATGTTCACTAACTTTAAGTAACTCAGTAGCGCCAACAAACTCACGAATCGCCAAACCCCCACCGCGAAGTTGGCTAGGTGGCTCAATCGACCAAGCTTCAAGCAGGGTTTCAACTAACCGAACAAAATCTAGCGCTGAATGAGCAGCACTTTCATCAATGCGTTTTTCATCAACGCGCGAAAGAGCCGGCTCTTGCGCTCTAGTTTTAATCTCGCGAAGTAATTGCCCACCGCGAAGTGCTAGCGAAACTTCACGCGGCACCACAACGGTGGTTTCACCAGTTGGCACAATTAACTCGCGCGCGAGCAGCCATTCCAACGGCGATTTAGCTTTAGTTTTTTCAATTGGTCGATTGGCATTTTTCATTGTGCCAGCCGGCGTACCCCATAAAAGCTGATCCATAATTTCAACAGCTTCAGGCGGCGCTTCACTTAAAGTTTTTTTAGCTAAAGTTTTTTTGGCAGCATACTCACGAACTTGTCGACGAGAATCTGAAAATGCCGCGGCTAAACCACATGGGTAGGCGCCAAATGATTCGCGCGCAACCCGAACTAAATGCAGATCATCATCAGCGCCCCAAATCAACGCAATCACTTTTAAATGTGCAACTGCATTATTTATTTCAGCTTCTTCATACCCTGGAACTTTTATTAAGCCGGCATGTAAGTCATCAAGAGTTGCTGGATCGCCAAGACCGGCTAACGCTTCACAAACTGAAATTTGCACATGATTAAGTTGATCTAATGCGGCGCTAACACTTGGACTAGTTGTTGCGCGAGTAGCTAACGCTGTCATGTCAGCGGGCACCGGATGCAGTAAATCAGGCCGGCCAGCTAACATGCTTGAAAGTTGTTCGTCACTAAAACTGCGCAGGGCATCGGCCAGCGAACGCGGCCTTAAATTTATTGAACTATTTGTGCCCATCCGTATAACGCTACGGGGTTTTAGGTAAAGGTTCTACCTAGGAATTCTTGGATTAGCACGCTTAAAGCGAAGAGCGAGATTTAGCCGATCGACGCAGCCCAACCAGAATCATGCCCAGCCCAAGGCCAGTCAGCATAGATAACCCCCACCAAATCGAAGGCAGATTCAAGTCGGTGAATAACGGCAGAATCGCGATGGCAGTGCAGATCATCCCAAGTACCAACACGATGGCGCCGTAGCGCATTAACTGGTCGCCTTTAGTTGGATTCATGCTCTAAAGCCTAGCCTTTTTACGGGTTTGGGCACATCGTGCATATTCATCTACGCTTAGAGGGCTGGCTTTAAGAAAGCTGGTGTTAACCAGGTAAGTAAGAAGGAGAAACACAGTGCCTACCGGAAAAGTTAAATGGTACGACGCTGAAAAGGGCTTCGGCTTCCTTCAGACAGATGACGGCGAAGAAGTTTTCTTACACGTCTCAGCTTTACCTGCTGGAACATTAACGCTTAAGAATGGCACCCGCTGTGAATTTGGTGTGGCCGAAGGTAAGCGTGGCACCCAAGCACTTTCACTACGCGTTCTAGAAGCGCCGCCATCACTAAGCACAGCAACTCGTAAAGATGCTGAAGATATGGCAATCGTGCTTGAAGATGTCATCAAGTTACTTGATGGCTATGCCGGCAGCCTTCGTCGTGGTCGTTACCCAGATGCAAGTCATACATCAAAGCTTGTGGCTGTACTACGTGGAGTAGCAGATCAAATCGACGTTTAGTTCTCATTAAATAAAGGGCCTTGAAAATATTCAAGGCCCTTTATTTATTTTATGGACCCAGAGTAACTAGCTCATTAACCACGGTAAGGATTATCCGTGGATAGCGAATGATTACTTGTTCGTTGGGGTCATCAGCGACAGCTGAGTAATGTCTGCAAATCCATTTAACGGTTGTCGAGTTATTAAACGCAATAACGCCTGATCCAGCCAATGATCTTTTCATAATTTCATCGCCAGAAGCAGCCATGTTTTCAAAGCTCACTCTGTATGGAGAGCCATTGCGCAACTCAGGCCAGTAGTTGCTCTCGGGAGTAGTTGCTGCATCAAGGTATGAAGTACTTGAAGTTAAGTAGCAACCTAAAGTTGCCATGCCTGACATTGCACCACTCGCATTCGAATAATTAAGTGAAGCGCTTAAATCCATCACGTAATTTCCAGCCGGAATAGTGGCTGACAAAACAACTCCTTCAGAGCCTTGATTAATCGAAACTTGATTGCCAGAAGCAATTAGCGCCTTACTAATTCCATTCACACCATTAGTTCCGTTCGTGCCATCAACTCCATCAGCACCCGCAGCTCCCGCCGGACCCTGCGAACCAGTTGCACCCACGGCACCGGTCGCGCCGGTCGCGCCAGCAGCACCTGCTTCGCTAGCTACTCCTGCAGCGCTTATCGAATTATCGGTTGTCGAAGCCAAACTAACTTGTCGTTCAGTTTTCACACACTTCATTTTTCCACTGATAATCCGAGTTGCGCCATTTGATTTCTTAACGCACGCTTTCAAAATAGTTGAATCAGCATAAGAAGAACTTGATGCGAAAAACGATGCACTAACTAACAAACAAATACCTATGACCCGAGAATTGGTTAGCTTCATGATTGCCTCCTAGCAATT
>CAJBBC010000011.1 GCA_903951185.1 uncultured Actinomycetes bacterium | reverse complement strand
GTCTTTACGCCACAAATTCATGGTCTAGTCAAGATTTTAAGATTGCCACGATGTTTGCGATGTGGTTTATTCCGCAAGTATTTTTCTATGGTGTTTTTGCAATTGCAAGTCAAGTATTAAATGCCCGCGGCATTTTTGTTTTGCCGATGTTTGCCCCAATTGTAAATAATTTGATTGTAATTTCAACTTCGATTGTTTTCTTGAGCATTTCAAGTCAAGTGCCTACTACTGATTCAGTAAGTAATGTGCAAATAACTTTATTGGGAGTTGGTACGACTCTCGGGGTTGTTGCACAAGCTTTACTTTTAATTCCTGCCTTGAATCGTGCTGGCTACGGTTTTAATCTGAAGCTGAATTTTCGCGGCAGTGGTTTAGGGAAAATTGCAGACTTAGCAATTTGGACTGTTGGTTTTGTAATTGTTAACCAAGTAACTTTTCTAATTTTGTCTAACTTAACGACTTATGCAAACGTTCTAGCGGTAAATGAAAACTTAGTTGCTAATGGTTTTACTTCATATCAAAAAGCTCAACTTATGATGATGTTGCCGCATTCAATAATTACTGTCTCAATAGTTACTTCCCTATTACCCCGACTTAGTTCTTATGCACATGAAAAAGCTGACCGTGAATTTGGCGCCGAACTAACTTCTGCGATGCGTTTAGTCACTGTTTATATCGCACCGTTTGCTGCTTTACTTTATTTATCTGGAAGTCGAATTGGCCAATTCTTATACAGCTATGGTGCCTCGTCTGCTGATCAAGGCCAAGCAGTTGGCAAAGTTGCGTCGATGTTTGCAATTGGCTTGCCAGCATTTTCGTTATTTTATGTGTTGTTGCGCAGTTACTACGCACGTGAAGATACCCGAACACCATTTTTTATTAATGCAGGTTTTAATGCGCTTCATTTAATTCTTGGAACTTTTCTTTTTCTTATTAGTTCAACAACAAATAAGGTAGCCGCACTTGCGTTTAGTTACTCGGTTTCGTATTTTGTAGTTTGGTTATTTACCTGGCAGCGGGTAGCGAAAGTTAATCCACATTTAAACTCTCGAGCCCAAACTCAACTTATTGTTCGAGTTACAGTCGCAATTTCAATAGCTGTGGGCATTTCATGGGCGGCGATGGAATTTGTTACTGGTTACACCTCAATGACTACATTCGGAGTTTTCTTACAGTTAGTTACTTTGGCTATCACGTTTTTAGGTAGCTACTATGTTGCTGCTCGACAGATGCAAATAACTGAAATCAATGAACTAGGCACAATCCTCAAGCGATAGTTGTTGAATTCGCGGAATCTAGCGAAGTTATCTTGGAATAGTAAACAACCAGATGTTGTTGTAGTTATTAGCCTTAGTAAACTAAAGGCGTCATTTCGTGATTTAAAGGATAAGTTGTGTCAGCAGATATACAAGATGTAATTATTATTGGTTCCGGTCCAGCTGGTTATACCGCTGCTGTCTACGCTGCACGTGCTCAACTTAATCCAATTGTTTTTGAAGGTGCTGTCACCGCTGGTGGTGCATTAATGAACACTACTGAAGTTGAGAATTTCCCAGGTTTTCCAGATGGCATTATGGGTCCTTCGTTAATGGAAAATATGAAAGCTCAAGCTAAAAAGTTTGGCGCTAACTTAATTACTGATGATGTAACAAAAGTTGATTTGACTGGCGATGTAAAAATAGTTTGGGACGGCGCCGGTAAGGAATACCGTGCGCACTCAGTTATTTTGGCTACTGGTTCTGGCTACCGCGAACTAGGAATTGACCGCGAAAAAGAATTGTCTGGCCATGGCGTTTCTTGGTGTGCTACATGCGATGGTTTTTTCTTCCGCGATCAAGATATCGCCGTAGTTGGCGGCGGCGACTCAGCTGTTGAAGAAGCCACTTTCTTAACTCGGTTCGCAAAATCAGTAACTTTAATTCATCGACGTGGTGAACTTCGCGCTTCAAAAATTATGTCTGCCCGTGCACATAAAGATCCAAAAATTAAGTTTGCTTGGAATAGCGAAGTTACTCAGTTACATGGTTCGCCAAAATTATCCGGCGCCACAATTCGCGACACGATAACTGGCGAAACTCGCGAATTAGCTATCACGGGATTATTCGTGGCTATTGGCCATGATCCTCGTTCTGAGCTGATTAAAGGCCAGATTGATTTGGATGCTGAAAATTACGTGCTAACTAAGCCTGGTAGTACCGCTACAAATTTATCTGGAGTCTTTGCTTGTGGTGATCTTGTCGATCACACTTACCGTCAGGCGATTACAGCAGCTGGATCTGGTTGCGCTGCAGCACTTGATGCTGAGCGATTTTTAGCCAACTTACACAGTTAATTTGCTGGCTGTCGGTGAATCGATAGCAAAACATTTATGCTTAAACCACAACAACTAGGAGACAAAATGGGCGCAGTAGTAGTTACTGATGCAAACTTCAGCGATCAAGTGCTGATGAACAGTAAAGCTGTATTGGTTGATTTCTGGGCAGAATGGTGTGGTCCATGCAAAATGGTGGCACCAATTCTTGATGAAATTGCGGCCGAACATGGTGACAAACTTGTGATCGCCAAATTAAACGTTGACGAAAATCCAGCTCTAGCTGCCAATTATGGTGTTACTTCAATTCCAACACTGAATGTCTACCAAAATGGCCAAGTAGTAAAGCAAATAATTGGCGCTAAGCCAAAAGCTGCCCTACTTGCTGAGTTAGCTGAATTCATTTAATAACTAATGTCAGCCGTGATATTGAAGCACGGCGACATCGGGCCAGCTGTTAAAGAGGTCCGTGATCGTCTTGTTCACCTTGGTCTGTTGGACCCAAAAATAGGGTCTGCACAGCCAGGTGAAGAAAACGATACTTTCAATTTTGATGATGCCTTACTTTCTGCAGTAAAAGTCTTCCAGCAAAGTCGTGGTTTAACGGTCGATGGAATTGTCGGGCCGCGCACTATGCGTCGACTTGATGAAGCTCGCTGGAAAATTGGTGATCGAGTTTTATCATTTACTCCTGGGCACATAGTCCACGGTGAAGATGTTGCTCAATTACAACAACGGTTGGGTGAACTGGGTTTCACTTTAGACCGAGTTGATGGTGTCTTTGGTAGACAAACTGACCGGTGTGTGCGAGATTTCCAGGCCAATGTTGGGCTTCGAGTTGATGGTATTTGTGGGCCTGAAGTTTTTAGGGCGATAACTAGATTAGATCGAACTATTACCGGTGGCAGTCAAGAGCACTTACGCGAGCTAGCTTCTTGGGATAGCTTTGGCCGGACCCGAACCCTTGAGACCGCCACGATTGTGCTTGAGCCTGTATCGAAACCTGGGACTTTAATTAATCAAGATATTTCAATTTCTGAAGTGTGTTGGGATATTGCCAATCGCCTCGAAGGGCGGTTAGCCGCCCATGGCACTTTAGTTTTGTTAACCCGAGCTAAAAGTGGCCAAGTCCAAGGCGAGCGAGCAAATGCAGCATTCGCAAATGAGCAAAATGCTGACTTAGTTATTTCAATTTCAATGGATACTTATGTGAATGATCGTGCTTGTGGAGTTGCCAGTTATTACTTCGGTCATGAATTTTCCCGTTCGGCAATTGGCCTGCAACTTGCTGAATTGATCCAAGAAGAGATATCAGCCAGCACTGAACTTTCAGATAATCAAGCACATGCAAAAACTGGTGATCTTTTACGGTTAACCCGGATGCCTACTGTGCGAGTTGAAATCGGTTATGCGACTAATCCAACTGATGCTGCATTAGTTAGTCAGCCACTTGTTCGCGATCAAATTGCCGCAAATTTAGAGTCCGCCATTAGTCGGCTATTCACACCAAGAATTGGTTAATTAACCCGTTTAGTTAAATGTGACGTGGATCACATTTAACTATTTGATTGGTTCGCCGAACATTCCTCTAGTTGGCGGATCGACGATTTCTACAATCCGGCGTAAATCTTCGAGTGTGGCAAATTCAATAACCACTTTGCCTTTACTTCGACCAAGTTGCACAGTGACTCTTGTGTCTAATCGCTCAGACATTCGATTACCTAAGTCAGCTAATCCTGGTGCACTAATTTTCCCAAGCGGCTTTTTACCGCTAGCTGGTTTAGTTGACTGTGCACCTTCATCAAGTGAAACTATTTCTTCAACAGTGCGAACTGATAATCCCTCAGCCACAATACGAGCAGCTAACTTCTCGATTGCTGCGGCATCTTTAAGACCCAGTAATGCGCGAGCATGGCCAGCTGAAATAACTCCAGCTGCTACCCGGCGTTGAACTGCTGGCGGCAAGTTAAGTAGTCGAAGTGTGTTGGTGATCTGTGGTCGGCTGCGGCCAAGTTTGGTGGCCAGCTCGTCTTGGGTTCCACCAAAGTCGCTAAGCAGTTGTTGGTAAGCCGAAGCCTCTTCGAGTGGAGTTAAGTTCGCGCGATGTAAATTCTCCAGCAATGCATCCCGCAACATTTGGTCATCAGCCGTCTGACGAATAAGTGCCGGGATAGTTTTTAACCCAGCTTTCTTTGAAGCGCGTAGCCGGCGTTCGCCAGCGACTAATTCATAGCCTGATTTTGTTTGGCGAACTACGACTGGTTGAAGTAGGCCAATCTCTTTGATGGAGTGGACTAATTCAGCTAAAGCCTCGTCATCAAAAACATGTCTAGGTTGCTGCGGGTTTGGCTGAATCGAGCGGATATTTAGCTCGGCAAAAGTTAGCCCAGCAATTTCCTGTGGGGCGGGTTTAGTTGCAACAGCTTTAGTTGAGCTAGTCGGTTTTACGGCAGGCTTAGGCAGACTACGGCTTGCGGCTTTAGCTGGTGCCTTCTTTGTTGGCACTTTACTCGGGACTTTTTTAGCTGCGGTTTTGCTGGCTGGCTGGGTTCGCTTTTTCCCGGTTTCACGTGAAACATCTGGGATCAGTGCACCGAGACCTCGGCCTAGGCTTTTTCGTTGTGCCATTTTATATACCCTTTCGTCCACGTTCAGCGATTTCTTTCGCTGCTGCTAAATACGCCACTGCCCCAGTTGAGCCTGGATCGTAGGTCATCACTGATTCCCCAAAAGATGGGGCTTCGGCCACATATACAGATCGGGGGATTATTGATTCAAGTACTTTTTTGCCGAAATAAGCTTTGACTTCATCAGCGACCTGTTGGGACAGATTAGTGGTCTGGGCGTACATGGTCAGCAAAATCGTACTTACTTCTAGATCTGGATTTAGCCGTTCGCGGGCAAATTCAATAGTCCGCATTAACTGTTGAACGCCCTCTAGGGCATAAAACTCACATTGGATCGGAATTAACACTTCAGATACTGCGGCTAGGGCATTGATCGTAAGTAGTCCCAAACTTGGCGGACAATCCACAAAAATATAATCCATGTCATATTCGGCTAAAAAAGCCTCTAGGGCGCCACGGAGTAAAAATGGTCGGTCTGCTTCAGCTACGTCTGTGATTAGTTGGATATCTACGCCCGCTAGATCAAGTGAAGCTGGCAAAACCCAGAGGGTTTCGTACTTTGGGGCTTCAACCATCATTTCGGCAATAGGGGCTTTATCCACTAAAACGTCGTAGGTGCCTTGGGCACCTTCTTGATGATCTACTCCAAAAGCGGTGGAGGCATTACCTTGTGGGTCAAGGTCAATAACTAACACATTTAGCCCGGCTAAAGCCATTGAAGCGGCAAGATTTACCGCTGAAGTAGTTTTGCCCACGCCACCTTTTTGGTTAGCAACGGTAATAACCCGAGTTTCTTTGGGTCTAGGGAATGTGCCCTTTAGGCCACGGCGGACATAAACCGCCGCCGCCGCTGCTGCGGCTAATGGGGTGTCTTCGTCTTGAAAATCCATTACCTATCCCGGTTTATTATTTGGCGTAATTTCCTAAAGAATCCTGATTCTTAAGAATACGCAACCCTAAGTATCTAGGTTAAGTGGGTCTTCCGACAAGAAAGTGTGGATTTAGCTAAACAGGATGTTTCACGTGAAACCGTATTTACCTAAAATCTAAAGGGGTAAAAAGCTTTTAGGCGGATAACTAGTTAGCCCCGATTGGGCCAAGAGTCGGTTTTAAGCCCGGATTATCCGCACAACAGTAGTTAGCGGGTCAACTAAGCCAGCCCCAACTTGGACTATTTCGGCAGTTTTCCCAACTAGGAACTTTTCGGCCTCGGCAATTTCAGTGGCTGCCGAACTACCTTTCATGGCAAGTATTTGGCCTTCTGGTTTAACTAAGTTATTTGTCCAGGAAAGGAATTTATGTAGTGGGGCAACTGCTCGGCCAGTAACCACATCAGCTTTTGGCCCCTTGAATTCTTGGGCTCGCCCTCGATGGACATTAACTTGATTAGCTAATTCCAGATCGTTAATAACCTGAGTTAAGAATTCACAGCGGCGTTGGAGGGGCTCAATTAACCCAACTTTTAAATCTGGGCGAATAATTGCTAAAACTAGGCCGGGTAAGCCAGCCCCACTACCTACGTCCAGAACTGTAGCTTCTTCGGGGATTAATTCCTGGACCACCGCGCAGTTATAAATATGGCGATCCCATATCCGGTCCACTTCTCGTGGGCCCAGTATTCCTCGTTCTACCCCAGCCGTAATTAGCCATTCCCCGAACTGCTCTAATTTGGCAGCTGCTTCGGGAAAGGCTTCCGGCAAGTTATTTGGTTTCACGTGAAACTAGTGGACTCGAAGTCTTAGTTTGCAGATTCTTTATTGGGGTGGACCACAATCCGGCGTTTTGGCTCTTCGCCTTCGGAAACGCTAACTGCCCCAGCGTCATTAACTGCGTCGTGGACGACTTTGCGCTCAAAAGCGTTCATTGGCTTTAATTCCACGGCTTCCCCAGTTTCAATCGCTTTTTTAACTGCATCCTGGGCCACTTTAATTAACTTGGTTCGGACTGCTTCTCGATGGCCTGAAATATCCAGCATTAGACGGGACCGCTCGCCAGTTTCCCGAGTTACGGCTAACCGGGTTAACTCTTGGATTGCGTCCAGGACTTTACCTTTTTCGCCAACAAGCTGGTTTAGGTCGGCACCGACAATACTGACTACTGCTCGGTCGTTATCTATATCCATATCGATATCGCCATCTAAGTCGGCTATATCAAGTAGCCCTTCTAAATAGTCCGCAGCTACGTCGCCTTCTTTTTCTAACTGAGAAACTCTTTCGCTCATTTTCTTACCTTTCACTAAAAATTGAATTTTGGTCTTGATTAACAAACCCGGCTGGGCCAGGCGCGGTTAGACGCCAAACCCTTTTCGGATGTTTCACGTGGAACTTTATTTACGTTTTTTCTTCTTTTTTGGTTGGTTACGAACCGGCTTTTGTACTTCTTGGGTCGGTTCCGGGGTTTCGATTGGAAGTCCCTTTTTAGCTGACTTCTTGGCTCGCCGTGCTTCTAGCGCGGCAAAGGCTGGGGTGTCTGGTTGTGGGCTATTGCGGATCACATAGAACTGTTGGCCCATAGTCCAAACGTTGGTGGTGAACCAGTAGAGCAATACACCCACTGGGAAGTTGATACCGGAAACCGCAAAAATCACTGGGAACACATAAAGCAGGATTTTCTGTTGTTGCACCATTGGATTACCAGGCGCTGTGTTTTTAACAATTAGTTGACGTTGGGTTAGGAAAGTTGTCACAGTCATCAGGATGATCAGAATTACAGTTACCCAAAGTGTTGCGCCTGGGTCGACTGTTTCATCGCGGTGCATAAATGTTCCGTAAATCGGAGCGCCAAGGATTTTCGCATTACGCGCTGATTCCATTAAGTCATCCGTAAAAACACCGCGGACTTTACTTTGGGCTAGACCGTTAAGTACCGAGAAGAGTGCGAAGAAGATTGGTGCTTGAGCCAAGATTGGTAAGCAGCTAGCAAGTGGGTTAGTGCCCGTCTCTTTATAAAGTTTCATTAACTCTTGTGATTGACGTTCGCGATCACCAGAATATTTCTTTTGAATTTCTTTTACTTTAGGTTGGATGATTTGTAAGTTGCGTTGGCTTTTAATCTGCTTAACGAAAAGCGGGATAAGTAAAATCCGGATTAAAATAACGAGCGCCACGATTGCTAGACCCCAGGCCCAACCACTGTCTTTATTGAAAACCAAACTTGTTACGCTGTGGAACTTAACGAGCAACCAGCTAACAATATTCTCGAGCCAAACTAATGGGTTCATTAACCTACAACCTGTCCATTCGATTTAGTTGAAACTTCAATTACTTTAGATTCACGTACCGGCCATTTTCCGCGAGCTGGCACTTCATCGATGCCGCCAGCAGACCATGGGTTACAACGTAAAATTCGCCAAGCGGCAAGTAAAGAACCCTTGCCCGCGCCGTGAGTTCTAATCGAGCCAAGCCCGTAATGTGAACAAGATGGGTAATAACGACAAACTGGACCAAGTAGTTTGCTAATCGTCATTTGATAAAACTTAATTGCGGAAACCAGAATTAGCACTAGTGCTCGCCCAATAGTTTTATCCCAGAGGCCGTAAACAAAATTTAGTAAAAACATTAGGCACCAACTTTAGCGAGTGCGGTGTCGAAGTTTTGCTGTAATTGGGAATGTGAACTTAGTTCAATCCCAGGTAGGGCCCGAACCACAATATCTGAGCCGGCTGGAAATTTACCAAAATTAGCCATAACTAAATGGCGAAGCTGCCTGGTGACTTTATGTCGAGTTACAGAGTTACCCACGTTTTTCCCAACTGCAAATGCAAATCTGGTTTCTGGAGTTTGGCCTGGGGCTATGTGAAATACCAAAAATTTAGCGGGGTAGCGTTTGCCACTTTTTAGAGCTTTTGCGATTTCTGGTGATTTCCGCAGCCGCGCTGAAGTCGGCAGCATCTCAAGAAATACTTAAGCTGAAAGTTTGGCGCGGCCTTTAGCGCGTCGTGACGAAAGGATACCGCGGCCAGCACGGGTGCTCATCCGGCTACGAAAACCATGGGTTTTCGCACGACGACGGTTATTGGGTTGGAACGTACGCTTTGACATATAAATCTCTCCGCAGGAAGTGGGGGCTACCGATTCGCCATCGGACATTCACAACATACTTATTTGTGAATATTCGACGAGTACCTATCGATTCGCCTTAACTTGATAAAGATACGCGAATATTCGGGTTTTGGTCAAACTTGGCGGGTTTTAGCAATTGTGGATAACAACTTGTCAGCACCTATCCACAGGCAATAGATTGCTAACCCGAGCCTGTGGAAAAGAGGGGGTGCCATGGAAAATATCGATTTAGCTCAAGTTTGGGAACAAGCCCTAAACTCCCTTTCCTCTGGAACCCTTACCGCCCAACAGCGAGCATTTGTGGCCTTAACCCGTCCACTTGGTTTGGTCGGAGATACTGCTCTAATCGCAGCCCCAAATGAGTTCACAAAAGACGTTTTAGAGTCTCGATTAAGCCCTGTTGTTTGTGACGCACTTTCAAATATTCTTGGCCGCGATATACGTTTGGCTGTCACAGTAGATGAAACTGTTGCGCCTGATCTCGATGATGATGCAACTGATGATTTAGCTGATGCAACTTATGCTGAACCACTTTTGTCAGATCCAAATCCAGCTCTTCCACCTGAAGGTAGTCGTGGTCCAGCACCTGCACCAAAATCTTCAGAAGAAGGCAGCCGGTTAAATCCGAAATATACTTTTGATACTTTCGTTCCTGGCGCATCAAATCGTTTTGCGCACGCAGCAGCTCGAGCAGTTGCTGAACAACCAGCTAAGGCCTACAACCCACTTTTCGTTTACGGTGAATCTGGTTTAGGTAAAACTCACTTACTCCACGCAATTGGTCACTACACCAGAACTTTGTATGCTGTTTCAAAAATTCGATACGTCAGCTCAGAAGAATTTACGAATGAATTTATTAACTCAATTCGTGACGATAAAGCTAAAGAATTCCAACGCCGATACCGAGATATTGATGTTTTATTAGTTGACGACATTCAGTTCTTATCTGGAAAAGTCCAGACGCAAGAAGAGTTTTTCCATACTTTTAACACTTTACATAATGCCAATAAGCAGATTGTGGTTACTTCAGATTTGCCGCCTAAACAATTACAAGGTTTCGAAGACCGGATGAGTTCACGCTTTGAGTGGGGTTTGATTACCGATGTTCAGCCACCCGACTTAGAAACACGTATTGCAATTTTGCGTAAGAAGAGTGCCCAAGAAAGATTAAGCGCGCCGCCAGAAGTTTTGGAATTTATCGCGTCAAAGATGTCAACAAATATTCGCGAACTTGAAGGCGCCTTAATTCGGGTTACTGCTTTCGCGAGCTTAAATAGAGCTCCAGTTGATTTGGAGTTAGCTGAAATAGTTTTGAAGGATTTAGTTTCGGATTCGACTGGCCCTGAAATTTCTGCAGGTTTGATTATGTCTCAGACCGCACATTATTTTGGTGTGACTTTAGATGACTTAACTGGCGCTAGCCGTTCGCGTGTTTTAGTTACCGCTAGGCAGATCGCTATGTACTTATGTCGTGAACTAACTGATTTGTCTTTACCAAAAATTGGCCAGCAATTTGGTGGCCGCGACCACACCACAGTTATGCATGCGGACCGCAAAGTCCGCCAATTAATTGCTGAGCGTCGCAGCCTTTATAACCAGGTAAGTGATTTAACTGCTCGGATTAAGTCCCAAGCCCGGCAGGGTTAGTCCACCTCTAGAAATCAGTCCACCTCTAGAAATCAAGGACGACTGGGCGGCTTCAAGACTTTAAATTTAGAGCCTTAAAATCAAGATGCTTGACCCATAACGTCACAAAGTCACAAACCGCCCCAAAAACCCCACTAATTTAGTTTTTGCACACTGTGTATATCTAATGTGGATAACTCTCAAGAATTGATATAGGTTTTGGTGGGTTTTTGGGCTAAATATTTTAATTTTTGGAAATTTCTCTATTTTGTGGGTTATTTGTGTAGAAATCTTTAAATATCCACAAAAATCTGTGGACGGTTGTGGATAACTATTGATTTTGATTAAAGCTGTGGGTAACTACTTTAGTTATAAACACTTGTATCCACAGGGTATTTCTTTTATTTATTGGGTTTTTTGGGGTTATCCACTTTATCCACAGAGGCTATTACTACTACGAAAAAGATATATATTCAGACCTGATTTACCTACTGTTTGTTGATAGAGGTTTATTAAGGTTT
>CAJBBC010000010.1 GCA_903951185.1 uncultured Actinomycetes bacterium | reverse complement strand
TTACTTAATGAGTATTGTTCAAAGGACTTTAAGTCCATAAAGATCCAGTTTTCACCATCTTGGTAGAGATATTGCATGTCACGTTTATCAACATCAGCCGTCTCTACCGACACCCCTGCATTGAACGTCTTATCGACAACTTTTCCAGTAATAACGTTTTTAAGTTTGGTCCTAACAAAAGCAGGTCCTTTACCAGGCTTAACATGCTGAAATTCAATAACTGTCCAAAGCTGATTTTCAATGTTAAGTACAAGACCATTTTTCAGATCGTTAGTTGATGCCACGACACACTCTTTTTCTAATCTAGTTCTATTAATTCGTAATTAAATTCAGTGAGAACATCAAACCCAGCTTCAGTCACAACGCCAGTATCTTCAATTCGAACACCACCTTGATTTGGTAAATAAATACCCGGCTCAATAGTGAAAACCATGTCCGCAGCAATCTTACCGTCTGATTTGGGGCTTAAAAACGGATCCTCGTGGATTATTAAGCCAACCCCATGTCCAAGTCCGTGCTTGAAAAAATCCCCGAATCCTTTTTCGCTGATAACCGAACGAACACGCACATCTAATTCGTTAAAACCTAAATTCGGTTTTGCAATTTGGCGACCGAGCGACTGGCCAGCTAGGACAGCCTCAAATATTTCTCGTTGCCAATTTTGCGGTTTTCCGATGACAAATGTTCTAGTGCAATCAGATAAGTAACCTTGGAATTGAGCACCAAAATCAATTTTGAGTAAATCTCCGGGCTGCACGATTCGGTTAGTCGGTTGATGGTGCGGTATTGCACTATTGGGTCCCGAAGCAATGATTGTTTCAAATGCACGAGCATTTGCCCCCAAATCAATCATTAGTCGCTCTAATTTTGTGGCGATTTCTAATTCGGTCAAGCAAGATAATTTTTCGGTGATCAGTGTGTTTAGTGCAGTTGTCGAAATACCGCAGGCTTCGCGAATCTTATCTATTTCTGATTGGTCTTTAGTAATTCGCTGAGCCTCAACTAGACCGGAACTCTTAACTATTTGAATATCTGGGCGCAACTCACTAATTCTTTCGAGCTGCGCAACATTTAAATGGTTACTTTCAATAAGTAACGTCCTGGTTTGTAGTTCGGCAACCACAGTCGTAAGTAAATCTGTTGTTATTGATATTTCAAATTCGTTGACTTCATTTGTGGCTTGGATCTGATATCGTGCATCGGTAATTAGAACGTTGTGATTCCGGGCAACCATCAGCATTCCGTTTGAGCCAGTAAACCCTGATAAGTACCTAATGTTCGCAGGCGCGCTAACGAGTAATGTTTCGTCGTCGTTTAATCTATTTAGAGTTTGGGTTAACCGCGACATTAATTGACTTACTGCATTTCAATTGCAATAGCATCCAATGCCATCAAATAACTATTTACCCCAAAACCGGAGATAGTTCCTTTTGCCAATCCGGAGATCAATGACGTATGTCTAAACTCTTCGCGTGCCAAAGGATTGCTTATGTGGACTTCAATTAAAGGTTCAACTAGTAATGCAGCAGCATCACGTATTGCTACCGAATAATGAGTGAACGCAGCTGGATTCATTATTACCGGAAGTTTTCCGCTGGCAGCTTCATGTAACCATTCGATCAAATCTGTTTCGGAATTAGATTGTCGAAAATCTATTTCCAGTCCTAATGCTTGACCACGTTTTTTACATTGATCAGAAATTTCTGAAATAGTAAGCGAGCCATAAATTTCAGGTTCGCGCGTACCTAACTTATCCAAATTTGGCCCGTTTAGGATTAAAACTTTTTTCATGCCTTAACCCTGCACTAAGTCTTGGTAAGCAGCAACTAGCAACGCTGGATCAGGACCCTCTAATATCATCGGTTTGGCAATGTCAGTTAGGACCACAAATCTAAGTAAGTCTCCCCGAGTTTTCTTATCAATCTTCATTGCCGAAAGAAGTTCTGTCCAAGCTCCGCCACGATAAGTCGTGGGTAAACCAACTGACTCGAGTAAGTTCTTATGCCGATCTACATTTGTTTCAGAAAGGTAACCGGATAGAAAAGCAAGGTTTGCTACGTAAATCATGCCGACACTTACTGCTGCACCGTGACGCCAATTGTATTTTTCGTTTCGCTCAACAGCATGTCCAAAGGTGTGTCCGTAATTTAGAATCTCGCGACCCACACTAGAACCCAATTTTTCCTTTAAGTCACCACTAACAACATCAGCTTTCACTTGGATTGATCGAGTAATAACTTCTTCGGTGAATTCCCAACTAGGAGATTTTGCTGCTGCTGGATCTAATTCAATCAACCTAAGTATTTCTGGATCTCTGATAAATCCAGCTTTTATAACTTCCGCCAAGCCACCAACATAATCATTAGGTGACATAGTTTCTAAACTATTCAAATCACAAAGCACGGCAGAAGGTGAGTAAAAACTCCCGACTAAGTTTTTACCTTCAGCCGTATTGATTCCGGTCTTACCACCAATTGCTGCATCAACCATGCCCAATAACGTGGTCGGAATGTGAATTACTCGGATACCGCGTAACCAAGTGGCCGCTACGAATCCTGCTAAATCTGTTGTTGCACCACCACCGACAGAGATAATCAGATCATTTCGCGTAAAGCCGGCTTGTCCGAGTGCCATCCAGCAGAATTCTAAGACTGCTGCACCTTTCGCCTCTTCGGCATCCGGTACTTCTATTGCAATAGAAGTTACTTCTGTTAAAGCAGTTCGGATAGCTTCACCAGTATTACGAAGCGCTTTTGGATGTATTACCGCGACTCGATCTGCCTCGCCTATGTATCCGTTTATTTGGTCAAGTAGATTGCGTCCGATCACAACCGGATATGTATGCTCAGCAAAAACTTCGATTACAGTCATTTGCCCTCAATCTTAATTAACGCGGCAATTTTTTCGGCAACCTGTTCTGCATTGAGTTCATCTGTGTCAACTGTATATTTTGCACATTCGATGTAAAAAGGCTCGCGCGCCGACATTAAGTCCGCTAACTGCCCACGTACATTACCTAAAAGAAGTGGTCTATTACGATTCATGCCCACTCGCTCTACAGCTTTAGCTAATCCTGTTTGCAGCCAAACGCATTCCTGTTGTGAAACAAGATCTCGAGTTTGGTCATTCATTAAGGCGCCACCACCAACTGAAATAACCGAGTCTTGAACCAACAAAGATTCTTTAATCACTTGCCTTTCAAGTTCTCGGAAACTTGGTTCACCATCCTGGATGAATATGTTTGAAATGGTTTTGTTAGCCCGCGCTTCGATAACCGTGTCGGTGTCAATGAAATTAAGATTCAAATTTTTGGCCAAAATTTCACCAACAGTACTTTTCCCTGCACCTGGTACACCAATAAGTACTACAGCCATAATTAAATCTTTAGATTAGCTAAGAAGGAATCGACATTTCGTTTAGTTTCACTTACGTGATCGCCACCAAATTTTTCAAGAAGTGCATCAGCCAGTACAAGAGCGACCATAGCCTCAGCGATAACCCCAGCAGCAGGTACTGCACAAGCATCTGACCTTTGGTTAATTGCAGTTGCAGCTTCACCGGTTGCAGTGTCAACGGTTGCCAGAGCTTTAGGAACAGTGGATATCGGTTTCATTGCTGCGCGGACTCGTAACAGCTCGCCATTAGACATACCACCTTCAGTGCCGCCACTGCGATTAGTCGACCTAGCAATTTTGTCACCGGATTTGAACATTTCATCATGTGCTTTTGATCCACGACGACGTGCTGTATTAAATCCGTCACCAACTTCGACGCCTTTTATCGCCTGGATACCCATCAGAGCTGCGGCAAGTCGACTATCAAGACGTCGATCCCAATGGACATGTGAGCCCAAACCAACTGGTACACCTGTTGCAATTACTTCGACTACCCCACCTAGTGTGTCCCCATCACTTTGAGCAGACGCAATTTCATTTTGCATCGCCGTGCTAGCTGTTTTTGAGAAACAACGCACTGGATCAGCATCGATACTAGATAAGTCAGATATTGTCGGTAACTGTTCGCTGTCGGTTTCTACTTCTCCAATTGCAACAACGTGGCTAAAGACCTCTATGCCAGCTACTTGTTTTAGGAAATTCTTTGCCACAACACCGAGAGCAACACGTGCTGCCGTTTCGCGCGCGCTAGCACGTTCCAAAATCGGTCTGGCGTCGTCCAGTGAATATTTCTGCATCCCAGCCAAATCAGCATGGCCTGGTCTCGGTCTAGTTAAGGGAGAATTGCGAGCCAAGTCAGCCAAATCATTTTGATCTACCGGATCGACTGACATCACAGTTTCCCATTTAGGCCACTCGGAATTGCCGATCATTAAAGCGATCGGACCGCCTTGGGTTTCACCATGTCGAATTCCGCCAGTAACAGTTAGTTGATCTTGTTCGAATTTCTGTCTAGCACCGCGACCAAATCCTAACCGTCTACGTGCAAGTCCATCCGAGATGTCAGTTGACGTAATACTTACGCCTGCTGGCATACCCTCAAGAATCGCAGACAGGGCTGGCCCGTGGGATTCACCTGCAGTTAACCAGCGCAACATGAATCTATTCTTTCATGTTTACTGGGCTGACAGCGAATTTAAGCATAAAACTATCGTGGCAAGTGACATGTGCGGGCCAAACGCTAGTCGTTCCTTGAAACTCTTCCTCGAAACCAAAATTTGAAAAATAGCTTGGAGTGCAGCACTAAGAAACATCAGCCATGTGCCGATCAACCATGTCCAAAGTACCCAATCGGTACTTGAATAAAAACCAATTAGTAAACCACAAAGCGCCGAGTACTTAACATCTCCATAGCCAATAGAGTTCCGACTGATTTGCTGTAAACCGATGAAACAAATCAAGTAAATGAAACTCATCGCCATCGATTTAACAATTCTGTCTAGATTCATATTTAGTAGAACAACTGAAAGAGACACCATGTATCCAGCTGCGACAAGTTTGTTTGGCAATCGAAAAGTGTGGTAGTCAACGATCGAAAGTTTTGTTGCGAAAAATGTGAAAGTTATCAAAGGTAGGTAAAACATCAACATGCAAACGCGTTATTCCACAGAAATCTGTAGACAATTGAAGTTTGGGTTAACTGATTTGAGTTATTCCTCGCACCGATAATTCGGCTAGCATTGCCGTTCGCATTACATCGACATTTGGGATCTGCCCAGTCATTAATTCGACTTGTCGCACAGCCTGATGTAAAAGCATTTCGTAACCCGGCACAACAGTTAACGATTTGGCCTGCCAGGCGGTGGCTAGTTTTGTTGGCCATGGGTTATAGATAACTTCAAGCAATGTGCCGCGTGCAGCAGACAGTAAATTCGAGAAATCATCTGCTACTCCAGCCGGAGTGGTATTTATCACCACATCAGTCGATAAAAGAATATCGCTAGCAGTCGAAGCTGTATCTAGAGTTATCCCCAACTCGTTCCCTAAATCAATACAGCTAGCGCTTTTTTCTGGATTTCTTGCAATGACAATAACCTCTTGAGCGCCTAAGCCAGCGAGGGCAGCAATCGAAGATCTTGCAGTGGCACCTGCGCCAATTACTGTGGCAGTTTTTGGGTTGCTTGCGCCACTAAGGCGAAGCGATTGGGCAACGCCAAACACATCGGTGTTATCCCCTTTAACTGTGGACCCAAACGTGATTGTGTTAATCGACCCAGTAAGTTTTGCAGTTTTTGAAACTTCAGTTACAGCACTAAATGCGATTTCTTTCAGCGGCATAGTTAATGACAGCCCAAGCCATTCTTGATTACAAGTGGCTATAAATTCAAGGAAACTACTCTGATCCACTTCAATTGCACTGTAGGTGTGCTCAAGACCTAGATCCTGGTACGCAGCTCGATGTAAATACGGTGACAAACTATGCGAAATCGGCGAACCTATTACGGCAGCTTTCATTCGAAACACGTTTCGGGATTCAAGTCACAATATGCCAAAAACTCATCTTTATAGACGAGAAATTCTGCGTAAGAAGAAGTGAACTTAGTTTCTTGTGTGTCAAGATTTGTCGTAATGAAGTAGATCCAGTCACCTTGCGCTGGATTCAAAGCAGCTTTGATTGCGGCTATACCTGGATTACCAATCGGAGTTGGTGGTAATCCATCATTTCGGTAAGAGTTATAGGGCGTATCTTTATTGAGTAGCGCGGTAGTCAAAATTACATCGGTTAAACCCAGGCCATAATTAACAGTCGAATCAAATTGTAATCTCATTGGTTCGGCAAGTCTGTTGTATACAACTTGAGAAACTTTTGAAAAATCATTTGGATGTGCTTCGACTTCAACAATTGAAGCGACAGTAAGTATTTCGTACGGTGTACGGCCAATACCCTGTGCTAATTCGATTAATGAAATCTGAGTTGCAACTTCATTGAATTTTGCAACCATGGTTTTTAACGCGCTGGCAGCTGTTGTGCCTGGCGGGAATTCGTAAGTAGCTGGGAATAGGAATCCTTCTAAATTACCGTCTGCATAATCTGGTAAACCCAAGTCAACTGGATTGAGTGCAATGGCTTCGAAATCAGTTAACGGAATGCCAGTTGATGTCGAAATTAACGTGAAAATGTCATTTGCCCTCTTGCCTTCTGGTATAACAACTTTGTACACAACTTTTGAAGCTGGGTCTAAAAGGCGTTCGATAGCTTGTTTTGCACTCATCCCGATTAGCATTTGGTAAAAACCAGGGGCAATTTTTGAACTATCGGGATTATTAGCAGCGGCGGCTGTAAATGCATCCACAGATTGCACAACTCCATTGGCTTTTAAGTTATTACCAATTTTTGCTATGGAATCTCCATTCAGGATTTCAATCTGAACAGTACCTGTGCCAGGGCCGGCAAAATCGGGTGGACCCGACAACATGCTGACTAATCTTGGACTAAAAACGAGTATGAATAATGCACCAACAACCAGCAACACATATTTGAAACTGATTTTTGGTTTAGCGCTATCTTTCCTGCGACGTGACATTTAACTCACTTATCTTCTGGTGACTTAACAACCTGGCCCGCAAAATCACCAAGTGACTTCTCAATCGCTAAAGCATGATCGAGCAAAATCA
>CAJBBC010000009.1 GCA_903951185.1 uncultured Actinomycetes bacterium | reverse complement strand
TGAATTTCTTCGTCACATTGAAAGGTGTGCTGCTTTAGTACATGTATTAGATTGCGCAACCCTGGAATCAAATCGAGATCCACTTTCCGATTTAATTGCGATCGAACATGAGCTAGAGCAATATGGTGGGCTTTCGGACCGACCAAGAATTGTGGTACTCAATAAAGTTGATATTCCTGAAGGTCGAGATTTAGCTGAAATAGTACTTCCTGATTTACATGAACGTGGTTATCGCACCTTCTTAATTTCAGCAGTAAGCCATGAAGGACTTCGTGAGCTTGGCTTTGCCATGGCCGAAATTGTTAAAGATGCAAGACAAGCTGCAATCATGGCCGCTGAAGCAAGACCACGGGTTTTAGTTAAACCAAAATCAGTTGACGACACCGGCTTTAGTGTGACGGTAGAAAATGCCGGCGATCATGTTCGTTACCGAATCCGTGGCGAACGCCCAGAACGCTGGGTACGCCAAACCGACTTTTCAAATGACGAGGCTGTTGGTTATCTAGCCGATCGTTTAGCTCGTGCTGGTATTGAAGTGGCTTTGGCTAAAGCTGGTGCCACGGCAGGCAGTGAAGTCTTAATTGGAGATCACTCAAATGCAGTTGTTTTTGATTGGCAACCAACGGCTGGTGATTTACATCAAGGACCGCGTGGTACAGATGAGCGCTTAATTGATAACTCGCGACCTGGCGCAGCCGAGCGTCTAGCCGCCCACAAAGTTCGACAATTTGGAACCGGCGAAGAAGTAGCAGAAGAAACTGTGGTAATCATGGAAAGCGATTTAGCTGAATAATTCGGGCATTGTTTTACTTTTATTCTTCAAATATTTAGGTGAAACTAGGCACCTAGATCTTTACTAGGCTGTTCTTATCGAAGATTGCGCATTTAGCTAATCAACGGGAATATTCAAAGGGAATAATGTGCGAATTGGATTAATGGGTGGGACTTTCGATCCAATTCATATCGGACACCTTGTAGCGGCCAGTGTGGTCCATGATGAACTCAAACTTGATCAAGTAATTTTCATTCCAGCTGGCTTACCTTGGCAAAAAAGTGGCACCCCAATAAGTCGTGGCGAAGATCGCCTGCAAATGGTTGATTTGGCGATCAGTGCTGATGCCAGATTCACTTCAAGCGATATCGAAATAAAGCGACCTGGCCCAACTTATGCAATCGACACAGTTAAAGAGTTGATGGCAGATCAAGCTGGTCATGAGTACTTCTGGATAGTCGGCGCTGATGCCTTAGAAAGTATGCCAACTTGGCAAAACTTTAAAGAACTAGCGGACTTGATCACGATTGTTGCGGTGAATCGTAATGGAGCTGGTCAAATCAAAGTCGATTTTGATTATGTATTTGTGCAAATTCCAGAAATTCAAATTTCAGCTACGCAAATTCGTAATCGAGTTAAGGCAAATAAACCTGTGGCTTACTTAGTGGCTGACCCAGTTGGAAAATTCATTACTAATTCGGAATTATATAAATAGTGAATCGAATTCCCCCGTTCATAAAATGGTTAGTTGGCACACTACTGGCGCTAGCTCTACTAACCGGAACTTTTTTTGTAAAAGGGCAGCAAGATCTAGAAGTTGCTGGCAACCAAAACTCTGTTGACGCGGCACAAATCGAAACTTTACTTATTCAATTTGCTGGCACAGATGAATCAACAGGTGGATTAGCAATCCTGATTAAAGAACCAAATGAAAGTCTCCAAGTTTTTAATATCTCACCGCGAGTAGCCATGTCATTTAATCAGGCTGGAATTATGACTTTGGCTGCAGCTGGAACTCAACTCCAACCAGGTGATGTGGCGCAAGGAGTTTCTATTGCAACCGGTATTCGAATCGATGGCATTTTAACTTTGCAAAGATTAGCTGTTGCGGGATTAGTTGACAGTCTTGGTGGAATTTATGTTGATGCACAATCTGGCTTATTAGTAAGTAGCGGAGATGATCCGGCAATGTACGTTTCGCCAGGTCGTCAACTAGTTGATGGCCAGCATGCAGCTGGGTACGCAATGGTTAAGCAATTTACTGAAAGTGAAAGTAATCAAGTAGCCAGAATGAATGAAGTACTGGCGAGTATTTTCTCTGGGATACCAGAAGACAGTGGAAAACTGGATGAAACTTTTGCCGCGCTTGGCTCACTTGCTCGATCAAATATTTCGATTTCTGAAATTGCCAATTTTTTCACAGCAATTAATGAGTTAAGCCTTTGGCAAACTGCAGAATTTAAGTCAGTTGCAGTAGATACTTCTGAGCTTGAGTTAATGCCGGATTCCAATTGGCTTCGAATTAGGCAGCCAGAAACTTGGAATTTAGTTTCTAAATTTTCACCAAGTGCAAAATTAACTTTTTCACCATCGGTGATGAGAGTTGAGGTAACCAGCGAAGAAGCCACCGACCGGTCGGTAATAGCTGGGGACCTTGCGCAAATTGGTCTTGGTTTTATCGACGGTGGATTCAGTCAGACGCCGGAGCAAACACTTTTAATTCTTAGCCCCAAAGTTGATATTGATGCAGTTATCGATTTACGGTCAAAACTTGGGTTACCAAATGCGCAAATAGAATGGGATTTCGAACTAGGTGAATATTCCGACCTTCAACTAATTATCGGTGCGGATTACCGCGATCGAAATTTGCAAATAGAGAGCGTGAATTAATGGCAGCCACCAAAGCAGCAATTGAGCTTGCAAAAATTGCAGCTCAAGCGGCTTATGACAAGAAAGCTGAAAATATCAAACTTATTGATGTCAGTGAGCATCTAGTAATCACTGACATATTTCTAGTAGCTTCAGCCAGCAATGATCGTCAGGTATCTGCAATTGTGGATGAAATCGAAAAAGCACTTTCGGCTAAGGGTTTTGATGCCATTCGCCGCGAAGGTGAACGTGAAGCCAAATGGGTACTTCTTGACTACTTTGAAGTTGTTGTGCACATCCAGCAAGATGAGGAACGCATACTTTATGATCTTGAGCGTCTTTGGCGAGACTGTCCAACTATTCCAGTGGAGCTAACATGAGCAATCGTCGAATAGTTCTATGGCGACACGGCCGGACTTCTTGGAATTCAATTAATCGTTTTCAAGGGCAAGAAGATGTGCCACTTGATGAAGTTGGATTAGATCAAGTTCGTCGTGCTGCACTAACACTGATCGGGATGAATCCAGTAAAAATTGTTTCAAGTGATCTTGAACGCGCTCGCGTTACAGCTGAAGCATTAGGCAAGTTAGCCGGACTTGAAGTACATACTGATCCAGATTTACGGGAAACTTATGCCGGTGTTTGGCAGGGTTTAACGCGCACTGAAATCATCGAACAATTCCCAGCCGATTTTGCAGCTTGGGGTGGAGACTCCGATGTTCGACCAGGTGGTGGCGAAACTCGACTTGAAGTAGCGCACCGAGTGATCCGGGGGATTGACCACGCACTCGAGGGGGTGCCAGCAAATGGAACTTTAGTTGTGGCCTCACATGGCGGCGCATTGCGTGCTGGACTTGGTCGGTTACTTGGGCTTGAACCACCACAGTGGGCTGCGCTCGGTGTTTTAGCAAATGCCCAGTGGACCGTTTTAACGGAACTAGATCAACAAACGCCAAGACCTGCTGGTTTGAATTGGCGCTTACAGGAATACAACGCGGGAACTTTGCCGGAGCCAGCAATGGGTGACGATAAATAAAAAAAGACCAAGGAACACCTTGGTCTTTTTCTTATTGTGGAGCTGAGGGGATTTGAACCCCTGACCCCTTGCATGCCATGCAAGTGCGCTACCAGCTGCGCCACAGCCCCGAACTTGAACTACTTTAGTCCAAGTAGGTTTTTCTACGTAATTGAGCCTTTACTCAGCAGCCCAGATATCAGTTAACCGATAACCATTCTGAAATGGATCAGTTGGATCCACCGTCCATTTTGCAGTCCCAGTTACCCACGCTGGCCCTTTAATAGTTGGCAAAATTGCGGGCATTTCGAAATATTCAGTTTCGCCACGAATTGTGCCAATGAATTCAGTATCCAAAATACTTTTATGTGAAAAAGGTTCATCAACTGAAAGTTGACCGCGAGCATAAAGTCCAGCCATCCGTGCTGAAGTTCCAGTGCCGCAAGGTGAACGATCGAGTGTGCCGGCCCAAGTTGCTGTGTTTTTAAGATCTGGTTCGCCTGAGGTCAATACAGTTGCATTACGAGCTTGTTTGCCTGGTGCGCGGTCACCATTGTGCATAAGAACTAAATTCACATAAGTAAGTGTTGGATTTTCGGGATGAGTTAAAGTCAGCTCAGCATTTATCGCTGCTTTAATCGCCGCCCCAGCACGAGTTATTTCTTTACCGCGATTTGGATCTACTTCAAGACCAACATTAGAAATATCAGTTTGTGCGAAGAATTGTCCACCGAAAATAATATCTACTGGTATTTTTCCGTATTCGGGCACATCAATAATTCGATCTAGTTCAACTACCCAAGCCGGCACATTGTCGATGGAGACACTTACTACTTTGCCCGCTTTACATTCAGCAGTTACATGGATTTGACCCACAGCGGTATCAATTACAACTTTTGTGATTGGCTCTTGCATTGGCACAATACCTGTTTCCAAAACGGCAGTTACCGTGCACATAGTGTTACTGCCAGACATTGCTGTGAAGTTAGCTTGCTCAAGAACGATCATGCCGAAATCTGCTTCAGGAGTAACTGGCGGCATAACCATAGCTGCGCACATTGCTGGATAACCACGTGGTTCCCGAAGTACGGTATGGCGTAACCAGTTCAACTCTTTAGTGGCATATGCAAATCGCTGTGCCATAGTGTCACCTTTAACTAAGTGACCCATGTTGGTAATAATTCGACCGGGTTCACCAGCTGCATGAACATCTACAGTTTCAATCACCATACGTTCTGACATTTAGGCACTCCTCTGGCAGTTTCGAGCTACTAATTTACAATTGCGTTTTCAGTAACAAAAAGTCGCTCACGTGCTGACAAGTGAGCCATTGAATCAGCAGCAACAGCTTTACCAATTTCAGTTGCATATGCAGCTTCAAAATCTTCTTGTGAATCAAACCACAGTTCTGACACGCCATCGAAAGCGCCACCATCAACGGCTAAGTTGAAGCATATCTTTCGAACATTTGGTAACTCAGCGGCTTTTGGTGCATGTTCATCTAGCCACCAACTTTTAAAGTCACTATGTGACATATCTTCACGGCGCTTTAACAAAATAATTGCTTTAAACATTTGAACCTACTTAACTTTCGTTACGCGAGCGTGTGGTCGACCGCCAACGGACAAAATAATTGCAATTAGCATTTCGTCAGCACGTGGTGCATCACCAATAGTTATTTCGGCAGAATCCATATCGTCGAATTCCCAGCGATCATCTTTATTACCAATCGGCATAGTGATCGACGAACCTGGCGCACCAACTTTCTTAGTACCAGGAATGATGTCAGCACCACCACCAATTGCTGCACGGATTGGCGCACCAAAGCGCGGATGCAAAACTGCTGCAGTGTGTTCTAGTTCGCCATCAGTACCAACAATGGCACCTTTACCGTAACCTCGAACATCACTTGCAGATAATCCAGCTGCTTCTAACGCAGCAATAGCTTTCTTAGATAAATAAGCAGTTACTTCGGCGCTCATCAGTTCAAGTTCAGTTAAATCTTTAACAAGTGGCTTACCAGCAAGTGGGTTGTGCACAACCGCGGCCGCAATAACTTTCACAGTCGGGGGATTTACTTCTTTGCCGCTTTCGCGATTGATTTCTTCTAAAGTCACAACAGACTTTCGAATTTGAACCATGTCAGCCTCCTCTTAGTGCCAGGATTTTTATTCCTAGACCGTCTTTACTTGCGCCCGAGATTGGGTCACTTCAGCCAATATGGCTGATCTCCATAACCTACTGCAAGGGTTAGCCCAATCTGGCAGTAGATTAGGCAACAGGTTGCAACGAAGGAGCCCCAATGACTACTCGCATTACCCACTGGATCGATGGAAAACCATGGTCAGGTAAAGCGGAACGAACAAGTGATGTATTTAACCCAGCTACTGGTCAAAAAACAGGTGAAGTGGATCTTGCTTCAACAGCTGTAATGGCCGAAGCAGTGGCGGTGGCAAAACGCGCCGGCAAAGAATGGGCTAATGCATCTTTAACAAAACGTGCCTCAGTACTTTTTGCATTCCGCGAGTTACTTAACGCACGTAAAGAAGATTTAGCCGCGATTATTACTGCGGAACATGGCAAAGTCCTTTCCGATGCACTTGGCGAAGTTATTCGTGGTCAAGAAGTAGTCGAATTTGCTTGTGGTATTCCACACTTACTTAAAGGTCAATACAGCGAATCAGTTTCAACTGGTGTTGATGTTTACTCAATGCGTCAACCGCTTGGCGTTGTTGGAATCATCTCCCCATTTAACTTTCCAGCTATGGTGCCGATGTGGTTTTTCCCAATCGCAATCGGTGCGGGTAATGCTGTCATAGTTAAACCATCTGAAAAAGATCCTTCTGCCCAGAACTTTATTGCCCAACTTTGGAAAGAAGCTGGGTTACCTGATGGCGTATTCAACGTTGTACATGGTGACAAAGAATCTGTTGATGCAATGTTGGAACACCCAGACATTAAGAGTATTTCTTTTGTTGGCTCAACTCCGATTGCTAAATATATTTATGAAACTGGAACAAAGAATGGCAAGCGGGTACAAGCACTTGGTGGCGCTAAGAACCACATGCTAGTGCTACCTGATGCTGATCTTGATTTAGTTGCTGACGCTGCAATTAACGCAGGCTTTGGTTCAGCAGGCGAACGCTGTATGGCAATTTCAGTTCTTGTTGCTGTGGAGCCTGTTGCAGATCCAACGATTGCAAAAATTGTTGACCGAATGGGCAAACTAACTACTGGTGACGGAACTCGCGGTTGCGATATGGGCCCACTAGTTACAGCCCAACATCGTGACAAAGTTAAGAGCTACATCGAAGCTGGTGTTAAAGAAGGTGCAAACATTGTGGTTGATGGCCGCAATGTTGAACCTAATTCAGATGGCGAAGGCTATTTCATCGGCCCAACGCTATTCGATGAAGTTCAGAAAGAAATGTCGATTTATAAAGAGGAAATCTTTGGTCCAGTACTTTCTGTCGTTCGCGTTAAGTCATACGCCGAAGGCCTAAAGCTGATTAATGATCATCCTTATGGAAACGGAACAGCTATCTTCACCAACGATGGTGGAGCCGCACGTCGTTTCCAGAATGAAGTTGAAGTTGGCATGGTTGGCGTAAATGTGCCAATTCCAGTTCCAATGGCTTACTTCTCATTCGGTGGCTGGAAAGCATCACTATTTGGTGATACTCACGCTCACGGTATGGAAGGTGTGCACTTCTTCACTCGAGGCAAAGTTGTAACCAGTCGCTGGTTAGATCCAAGCCACGGTGGCATCAACTTAGGTTTCCCAACTAACGGCTAATCCAATTTGAAGTAAAAACTAAAAAGCCCGCATCATTTCGATGCGGGCTTTTTAGTTTTTACTAATTCATTATTTTGGCTAATTCACCAGAAGCAACAACAACTTCAGCTGCTGCCATATCAGGAGCTAAGAATCTATCGGGTCCTGGTCCACCAGCTGTCTTGCGCAGTAAGTCAACTGCTTTTTTAGTTATTGGCGCTGGTTCAAGCGGGGCACGCAAATCGAGTGCCCGAGCTGCAGTTAAATACTCGATTGCAATTACTTTTGTTAAGTTGCCAACTGCAGTGCGAAGTTTGCGGGCTGCGCTCCAACCCATCGAAACGTGATCCTCTTGCATAGCTGAGCTTGGAATTGAATCCACACTTGCTGGGACTGCTAAGCGTTTATTTTCTGAAACTAATGCAGCTTGGGTGTATTGGGCAATCATTAAACCTGAATCAACACCAGGGTCATCAGCTAAGAATGGTGGAAGACCATGTGATCTAGCTTTATCTAACATCCGATCTGTCCGGCGCTCTGAAATGGAACTCAAATCCGCAACCGCAATAGCCAAGAAATCCAATACATAGGCAACAGGTGCACCGTGGAAATTACCGTTGGAGCTAACTCGACCATCAGCAAGGACGACCGGATTGTCAACGGCAGCTGCGAGTTCTCGCTCGGCAACTAACTTTGCATGAGTTATTGTGTCCCGAACTGCACCAGCAACTTGTGGGGCACAACGCAAGGAATAAGCATCTTGAACTTTTGTGTCATCATCTCGATGTGAAGCCACGATTTTGCTGCCTTTAAGCGCACTTAACATATTTGCTGCACTAAGTGCTTGGCCAGGATGTGGCCGAAGTGGCATATGTAATTCAGGTAAGAAAACTTGATCAGTACCCATCTGTGCTTCAACACTCATCGCCGCTGTTAAATCAGCACTGTCCGCAAGCATTTCTAAATCTGCAATTGCCATAATGAGCATGCCAAGCATGCCATCGGTTCCATTTATTAGAGCAAGACCTTCTTTTTCAACTAGTTGAATTGGGTTGATTCCGGCTGCACTAAGTGCTCCAGCAGCTGGGACTATGGCGCCATTCTTGCCATGAACTTCACCCTCACCCATCAGCACTAGGGCGCAATGTGCCAGCGGCGCTAAATCACCACTACATCCAAGTGAACCAAATTCATAAACTACCGGAGTGATATCAGCATTCAGTAATGCCGCCATTGTTTCAACGACAATTGGACGAACACCAGTATGTCCTGAACATAAAGTTTTTAAGCGAAGTAACATCAGCGCACGAACTACTTCGCGCTCAACTGGATTACCAAGTCCAGCTGCATGTGAACGGATTAGCGAACTTTGTAGTAACTGTCGAAGTTCAGGTGATACATGTCGGTTTGCCAGTGCACCAAATCCAGTCGAGACGCCATAAACCGGTTCAGGTGCAGCAGCTAATTTTTCAATATGTGCTCGAGTTTTTGCAACAGCCGCAAGTGCGTCGGCAGAAATCTCAACTTTGGCATCGTGTCTGGCCACATTAAGCACATCGGCAAATGTCATTCCTGAGGTGTTGATTACAACTTGCGACTGACTCATCCCTGATCTCCTTTAGTGAACATTAAAGTTCCGTTCTTCCACACTTTTTGAACTAGTGGAACACCTGGTCGGTAGGCCAAGTGAATGTAATTTTTGGCCGTTAGTAAAACTAAATCAGCATTTGCTCCAACACTTAAGTGTCCAACATCATTTCGACGTAATGCTTTAGCGCCGCCCATCGTTGCAGCATATATAGCTTCATCAACTGTTAAGTGCATTTCTCGGACAGCAAGAGCTATCGAGAAAGGCATATTTGTGGTGTAACTACTACCTGGGTTGCAATCTGGGGAGAGCGAAACACTTACGCCAGCATCCAATAAATCTCGCCCACGCGGGTAATGCGGTGCGCGGGTACTGAAATCACAAGCTGGCACTAAGCCAGCTACGGTCTGACTTCGGGCTAAGGTTTGGATATCTTGGTCAGTTAAATAAGTTAAGTGATCAGCCGAAGCGCAATCTAAATCCACTGCCATTTGAATATGGTCACCCTGTTCAAGTTGATTTAAATGTACGCGGGGTAATAAACCTTTACTGATTCCAGCTTCAAGTATTTTCTTAGTTTGCTGACCAGTAAATGCACCTCGATCACAAAATACATCTATCCATTTGGAATATTCGGCGCAGGCATTCAACATTTCACCAGCTACTAAATCCACATAAGCATCTGGATCATTCGCAAACTCAGGGGCAACTACATGTGCGCCAAGGTACGTAACTTCATCAGTTAATTGAGCCGCAACCTGCACAGAACGTTTTTCTGTTTCAATATCTAGACCATAACCTGACTTAATTTCAACAGTTGTGGTTCCAGCTTCATACATTTCAGTAATTAATGACTGAGCATTCGCTTTTAAATCTGCCGACGAAGCTGCCCGAGTAGCTGCCATCGTTACTTTGATCCCACCAGCTGAATAGGGCACACCGGCCATCCGAGCGGCAAATTCTTGCGAACGATCGCCGCCAAAAATAATGTGTGAGTGACTATCCACAAAACCAGGAAGCACACTTTGGCCTTGGGCATCAACTTTTGGTAATGACGAATCAACAGCAGAACTTGCCCCAACCCAAGTAACTTTGCCGGCTACAACAGTGATGGCCGCATTTTCAATTAGGCCAAGTTCGCCAGTTCCCAAACTTGAATTATTAGTAACAAGCTGACCGATATTGACCAGACTGAAGTCGCGCTCTTTTGGATTACTTTGCGGTGACTTAGACATATTTATAAGTAGTCGCCATTTTCTAGCATCGGAACATGGACATGCTTTGCTTTGGCAACATCAATGGCTAAGTCGTAACCCGCATCAACGTGGCGAATAACACCCATACCTGGATCGTTAGTTAGTACGCGAGCGAGTTTTTGTGCAGCCAGTTGAGTGCCATCGGCAACTGAAACTTGACCAGCATGGATAGAGCGACCAATTCCAACGCCACCACCGTGGTGAATAGAAACCCAAGAAGCACCAGATGAAATATTTATCATTGCGTTAAGTAATGGCCAGTCGGCAATTGCATCTGAACCATCAAGCATTGCTTCTGATTCCCGGTACGGCGATGCAACTGATCCACAGTCTAGATGGTCACGACCAATTACGATTGGCGCACTAACTTCACCTTTAGCAACTAGATCATTGAAAGCAACACCTGCTTTATCGCGCTCACCGTAACCTAACCAGCAGATACGTGCAGGCAGACCCTGGAATGCTACGCGTTCTTGAGCCATCTTGATCCAACGGTGTAGATGCTCGTTATCTGGGAAAAGTTCAAGTACAGCTTTATCGGTGCGAGCTATGTCTTTTGGATCGCCGGAAAGCGCGGCCCAACGGAATGGACCTTTACCTTCACAAAATAGTGGACGTATATATGCAGGGATGAAACCCGGGAATGAAAATGCTCGATCGTAACCACCTTTACGAGCTTCATCCCGAATTGAATTACCGTAATCAAAAACTTCGGCACCTTTATCCATGAAACCAACCATCGCTTCGACATGGCGAGCCATTGATTCACGTGAGCGATCAGTGAATTCATCTGGTTTCTTATCTGCATATTCACGAGCATCAGCAAAATCCATGCCAGCTGGAATGTAATAAAGCGGATCATGTGCTGAAGTTTGATCAGTAACAATGTCAGCGGCTACATCCATTTCAAGAAGTTTTGGCAAAACTTCAGCTGCGTTACCAACTAAACCAACGGACAGTGGTTTACGCGCAGCTTTTGCATCCAGACATCGCTTAACCGCATCATTTAAATCGGTTGTAACTTCATCTAGGTAACGATCGACAACTCGACGACGTAATCGGGTTTCGTCAATATCGATTATTAAACAAACGCCTTCATTCATGGTCACTGCAAGTGGCTGAGCGCCGCCCATGCCACCGCACCCGCCGGTAATAGTTAAAGTTCCAGCTAACGTTCCACCAAAACGTTTTGCTGCGACTGCGGCAAATGTTTCATAAGTTCCCTGCAAAATACCCTGGGTGCCAATGTAAATCCAAGATCCGGCAGTCATCTGACCGTACATAGTTAGGCCAAGGTGCTCTAAGCGACGGAACTCCGGCCAGTTTGCCCAGTCTCCAACTAAATTTGAATTCGCCAAAATAACGCGAGGTGCCCATTCATGAGTCTGAAAAACTCCAACAGGTTTTCCTGACTGAACTAACATAGTTTCGTCGTCGGCTAAGTTTGTTAACGTGCGCACAATGGCGTCAAAAGATTCCCAGTTGCGAGCTGCTTTTCCAGTTCCACCGTAAACAACTAAAGAGTCAGGGTGCTCAGCAACAGCAGGGTCCAAGTTATTCTGCAACATTCGCAGCGCTGCTTCTTGTTGCCAACCGCGCGCTGTTAACTTAGTGCCGGTAGCCGCACGAACTGGACGTGGACCTGAAACCATATTTGCCATCCTTATTTGGATATCACTAAAAGAAGTTTGCCAGTCCAAGGTTATTGGCCTTCAGTGACCTGCACTAGTGAGATTAAGCCATAAACGATAGGTTTTGAGTACTACTTAATAGGGAAGTAAGTGATGACCACACTGCCGCATGACGATCTTTGGCCGCGGGCCGGTCATTGGCTCACCACCGAAAAATCCCAGCAACACCAAGAACTTACGTATTTAGGTGTGCCAGCATTTAAGACTTCACTTAGTACTACCAACGCACATGCCACTCCAGCAGCAGTTCGTGAAGCCTTGCTGCGCTACTCAACATATTCCTGGTCACATGATCTAGACCTACGTAGCCTAAATTTCTTTGATAGTGGTGATGTAGTTGATCCAGATTTTGCGGATGGAGAAGTCCGT
>CAJBBC010000008.1 GCA_903951185.1 uncultured Actinomycetes bacterium | reverse complement strand
TCACTCGGCCAAACCATTAAACGTGGTCCATCTAAAGTATTCGTTAAATTAGCTTTGATTCCAGCAGCCAATAACACTTGGCGACTTATTTCACCTTCAATTAAATTCGCCGGCTTTGCTACGGGTACCATCAAGCCGTAATTATCTTCATGATCTTGCTTTACTGAACGTTCAACTAAAGAACTTCTTGAGCCAAACGCCCACTTGAGGATTAAAACCATTAGACCAATTCCAATAAATGCAACCAGTGGGCCAAAGACAAAAGAAAACGCGCTCCAACTAGGCATGGGTCTATCTTGCCTTAATTTCTCTGCCAGACTTAAGGTATGACACAAAAGAGCGTTTCGGGCACAGACTTAACGCAAGTCGGAGTTATCGGTTTAGGCATTATGGGCGCCGGAATTGTCGAAGTTTTTTCAGCTCAAGGTTTCCAAGTGGTCGGGATAGCCGAAAGTAAATTGGCAGTTGATCAAGGTAAACAATATCTAACTACCTCTTTAACGCGAGCATTAGCTAAGCAAAAACTAACGCAGCTAGAAGTAGATCAAATCCAAGCCCGAGTTACTTGGAGTGAAGACTTTTCTGAATTAGCAGACTGCGATTTAATCATTGAAGCCGCCCCTGAATCGCTGGCGCTGAAACAAACTATCTTTAAACAAATCGACGAAGTGGCCAAACCAAGTGCAGTTTTAGCGACAAATACTTCAAGTCTTTCCGTGACTGAAATTGCATCTGCAACGAATCGACCTAGTCAGGTTCTGGGTTTTCATTTTTTTAATCCAGCACCAATTCAAAAGTTTGTGGAACTTGTGGCGACACCTCTGACAACCCCAGAAGTAATTTCGGACGCTCTTAATGTCGGGCGAAAGCTTAATAAATATGTAGCTCAAGTGGCTGATCAACCAGGGTTTATTGTAAATAAACTGCTACTCGTTTACCTAAATCATGCCGTCCAAATACTTGACTTAAAAAAGGCAACTATTTTGGATATTGATAGTGCAATGCGTGAATTAGCCGGCTATCCAATGGGACCACTCGAACTGGCAGATTTAATTGGCCTAGATACTTGCGTTGAAATTTTGAAAACAATTTACAGTGATTCCGGAAACCACTTACATAAACCAGCTGCCGGGTTAACAGATTTATTAGCTGGTGGCCATAAAGGCCGCAAAACAGGTTCTGGTTTTTATAACTACTCACCGAAACCTGAGATTCCAACTAGTCCAAATACTGCATTAAAAAATGAAATCTATCTTGAGTTAGAAACTGCATATTTAGGTAATGCAATTGAAATGGAAGCTAGTGGGTACGCGTCCAAAGCTGATATAGACAATGGAATGAAATTAGGCTGCGGACTACCAGCTGGACCGTTTGAGCGGATTGAAGTTATTGGAATAAATGAAGTTCGCGACCGCCAAGCAAAGCTTGCCCAAACCAGTGGTCATAGTGAGTATGCGCCGCTTCCGCTCTAGAACTATCTAGACTTATTTCATGGCTCGCCGAAACCGACGTGAACCAATTCCAGAACCAGAAGAACTGCGAGTTGGTGGTTTTCGTCGCACCCAAACAGACATTGACGGCGATTGGGTTGTGCAATCTATAACTGGGCAAACTTCAGTTAAAGAATATCGATGCCCTGGTTGCGATATGGAAATTAAGCCAGGAACTCCACATATTGTTGCGTGGCCAATTGATTCAGTTGATAATCGCCGGCATTGGCATTCAACGTGTTGGGCAAAACGTTCTAATCGCAAACCTAAAGGTAAATAATGACTGAATTGTCAGCAAATAGTGTCTTGCCTGCAAAGCGTGAAGCAATTGAATTAATAACTAAAGATGGTTTAAAACTAGTTGGCGAGTTGGCATTACCTGAGGTTAATCAACCGTTGGCCACAATCATTTGCTTACATCCAAATCCAACTGGTGGCGGAATGATGGATAGTCATCTTTATCGAAAAGCGGCCTGGCGATTGCCAGCACTAGCTGATCTTGCAGTACTTCGCTTCAATACTCGCGGAACATCAAGTGCCGCTGGAACTAGTGAAGGAAAATACGATCAAGGTAGAGCCGAGGGATTAGATTTACAAGCAGCGCTGCAGTTTGCAATTGATCGTAAGCTGCCAAATATTTGGTTAGTTGGTTGGTCCTTTGGTACTGACGTTGTATTACTTCATGGTGATGTCGATCCAGTTAAAGGCGCAATACTTTTTAGTCCACCACTTAAATGGAGTGACCCTGCGGCACTACAAACATGGGCAAAGAGTGGGCGACCGGTGCTAGCGCTTATTCCGGAGTTTGATGAATATTTAAAGCCAGCGGAAGCTATTTCTAAATTTTCCTTAATAGCTCAAGCGCAAGTTCAAGCAATTCCTGAAGGAAAACATTTATGGGTTGGTGAGAAGTTTGTTCGAATTGCTTGGGATGCAGCGCTTAGAGTTATCCGCCCTGAATTACCAACTTTAGATTGGCAATGGTCAGGCCCAATTCAAAAATGGGATGACTTAACTGGGAAACTCACACCTAACTAAAAAAAAGAATGGCCGGCTACAAAAATATTCACAGCCGGCCACTTTTTATTTTTACTTTTGTAAACTAGCGAAATATTTCCGCCACGGAGTTAGATCGACGTCAGCTGCCGAACCTTTTCCATCATTTGCACCGTAATCAAATGGATTATCAAGATCTTTAACCAGTAAAACTAGGTAAGAGTACGCAGCAGCTAGTACACCAGAGACAACCCATTGCACAGTTGGTTTTGGATAATCCACAATTACTAACAACCCAAGAACAATTACAATCAGTAATTCCATCAGCGCGTAACCAGTTTTAATAAAGCTCGTGTTTTTGATAACTGCCATGCGACTAAGTGCACCGCCCATATCGGCGTTAGCTACAAATAAGCGGGCTAAATAGTGAGTTGGTACACCAGCTTTTTCTAAATCAATAACCATCTGGGAATTATCAGAAGTTGCTTCCCACATTTCGTCGTCACTCACTCGCCCGTGTAACCACTCATTAATTACATGGCCAGTTTTTGCGATTCTAGGTCGCACCCACGATGCATCAAGATCTTTAAGTTGTAAACCACGCAGCGCCATTGCCTCAAAACCTGATAATCCACCAGCAAGTGCAGAAGGTAATTTTTCAGATTCTTTGTAATCGCCCATAACGCCACCGAGCATTAAACCAACGATAATTGAGGCGCCAGTCAGAACTGCGCCAGCGTCAGAAAAATTAACAACTTCATTTATGCCGGCCACATTATGAACTAGGTAACGTAACCCAAGCACTATTGCAACGACTGGAAGCGTAGTAAAAAGTAAGCGCCACTTTGCCATTTGTATTCCTTCTAGAGTTCTAGGCAGAATATTGAACTAATTCGATTAGTACTCCGCCGGTGTATTTCGGGTGGATAAAGTTTATCGAAGATTTATTTGAACCAGACTTACTTGTGGGGTAAACCGTAGGAATCTGGGCTTCAGTCAAGCGTTGTGTGGCTAATTCCAAATTTGAAACCTGTAACGCCACTTGCTGAACTCCTTCACCTCGTTTAGCTAAGAATTTTCCAATAACTGATTCTGGATTCAAAGCTGCAAGTAGTTGAATTTGCGAACCATCTGAAAATCGCAGCATCGCCTCTTCAACACCTTGATCCTGATTAATTTCGCGCGAATGTAATGTGGCACCAAAAACTTGCTCCCATTTTTCAATTGAAGTTGCTAAGTTTTGAACTGCAAAGCCAACATGATCCACGCCGATAACCAAGTCAGCAATGACTTTTTCTACGGCTGGCATCTATACCCCTAATTGAATCGCTAAAATGACAGTAAGGGATTTTCCCTAATTCGTGCAATTCAAATCACGTTGGAGAGGCGCAATATGTCAGTAATAGTTGGTGGCGCTCGCACCCCAATTGGCCGACTACTTGGCAGCCTAAAAGATTTTTCAGCCACTGACTTAGGTGCGATTGCGATAAAAGGTGCATTAGAAAAATCGGGAGTCAAGCCAACACTCATTGATTACGTGATCATGGGTCACGTTTTACAAGCTGGTGCTGGACAAATCACTGCTCGCCAAGCTGCCGTAAAAGCTGGCATTGGCATGGATGTCCCGGCCTTAACTATTAATAAAGTTTGTTTATCTGGAATCAATGCAATTGCGCTTGCTGATCAATTAATACGAGCTGGCGAAGCTGACATTGTTGTCGCTGGCGGCATGGAAAGTATGTCGCAAGCACCTCACTTATTAATGGGTAGTCGCGAAGGCGTTAAATACGGTGACTGGAATCTGAAGGATTCAATGACACTTGACGGTCTATTCTGCTCAATTGATCAACTCGGTATGGGCGAAGCAACTGAACGTTATAACGCAAACTACAAATTGACTCGAGTTGATCAGGATAAGTTTTCAGCCGAGTCGCATAAGCGTGCCGCTGCAGCAACTACTGCTGGAAAATTTACCGAAGAAATTGTGCCGATTGAAATTCCACAACGCAAAGGTGAAAGCATAATTTTTAGCTCTGATGAGGGTATTCGTGCTCAAACTAGTTTGGAAACGTTGACTGCACTTAAGCCAGCTTTTGCAAAAGATGGCACAATTACGGCCGGCTCATCTTCGCAAATTTCAGATGGCGCTGCTGCGGTTATTGTGATGAGTGAAGCAAAAGCAAAAGAGCTTGGCTTAGAAATCCTTGCGCACATTGAAGCGCACGGTATGGTCGCTGGACCAGATGCTTCACTACAAGGTCAGCCAGCACGTGCAATCGCCAAAGCATGTGCCAAAGCTGGGCTTAAGCCAAAAGAGTTAGATCTTTTTGAAATAAATGAAGCTTTTGCTGCAGTTTCATTAGTCAGCATGGACGAACTCGGTATTTCAAGCGACCGAGTTAATGTAAATGGTGGCGCTATTGCACTTGGGCATCCGATTGGAATGTCTGGCGCACGTCTGGTTTTACATCTTGCCCTTGAGTTAAAGCGACGTGGCGGCGGAACTGGTGTAGCAGCGCTTTGCGGTGGCGGCGGACAAGGTGACGCGCTAATAATTCGCGTTCCCTAAATAAAAACTAATTAATAACGGAGAAATTAACGTGGCTCAAAATTCAATGAATTTGCGTGGTGCAATTGATTTAGGTGCTGTAGCTGCGGCTAAAGAAGCACAAGTTCTTGCACAAAAGGTTCAAGCCACCCGTGAAGCTAATCCAGTAGCTGCGAAATTAATTTTGGATGTAACGACAGATACTTTTGAAGAGTTAGTGATTAAACAATCAGCATTAGTTCCAGTAGTCATAGATTTATGGGCAACTTGGTGCGAACCCTGCAAGCAACTATCTCCAGTACTGGAACAGCTGGCTCTGGAATACAACGGCAAATTTGTTTTAGCAAAAATTGATGTGGATGCGCAGCCACAAATTAGTCAGGCTTTTCAAGTTCAATCAATCCCAACCGTTTTCGTTTCAATTGGTGGTCAAGTTGCTCCGCTATTTCAAGGCGCTCAACCCTTACCTCAAGTTAAACAAATAATTGATGCGGTACTTGAGCAAGCGGCCAAACTAGGCGTTAGTGGAAATGTAATTGCTGGCCAAGGCGAGAATGCCCCAGAAGTACTAATTTCCGATCCACGCTTTGATGCAGCTGAAAATGCACTAGAACAAGGTAATTGGGATGCAGCAATTGTTGCGTATAAAGAGATATTAACTGGCATACCAAATGATCCAATTGCAAAAATTGGATTACTCAATGTCGAATTACTAAAGCGGATGGATGGAATTGACTTCCAATTAGCCATTTCTGATGCCAACTCCAAAATTGAAAGTCAATTCATTGCTGCTGACGCAGAGTTTTTACTTAATGACCTTCGTGGCGCCTTTAATCGTTTAATTGAGTTAATTAGAACTAATTCAGGCAAAGAGCGAGACTTAGTTAGAGATCGTCTTGTCGAGTTATTTGAAATTGCTGGTTCTACACATCCTGATGTTGTTAGCGCTCGAACTTCGCTGGCAAATGCACTTTTTTAATCTGGATAACACCAGTCAGTAGCAAATCCTTTGGGTAGTCGCTAATCTTATTTATATGTATGAACATATTTCCCTTGAACACCATGGCTCAGTTGGGTTAGTTAAATTAGACCGCCCGAAAATGAATGTGCTCAATCGCCAGATGCAAGAGGAAATACGCGAGATAAGCCAGTCCATTTCAAAGAATGCGGATATCCGGGTAGTTGTTTTCTACGGCGGCGAAAAATCATTTGCTGCAGGCGCTGATATTAAAGAAATGGTCGACTGGGACGCGAAAGTTGCGGCTAAACAAACTCCTGGCTTACAAGCTTGTTTCACTGCAGTTAGCGAAATTCCAAAACCAACTATCGCCGCAATTTCTGGTTATGCACTCGGCGGGGGACTTGAGTTAGCGCTAAGTTGCGATTTACGTATTGCAAGTTCAGATGCTCAACTTGGTCAGCCAGAAATATTACTTGGGGTAATTCCAGGTGCGGGTGGAACTCAGCGATTAACACGGTTAATCGGGGCAGCTCGAGCAAAAGATTTAATTTTTACTGGTCGATTTGTTTCAGCTACCGAAGCACTTGGACTTGGTTTAGTAAATCAAGTTGTCGAACCCCAGGAATTACTACCTCGAGTTTTGGAATTAGCCGTACAGTTGGGGATAGGGTGTGCCTCTGAACTTGCTGCCGCCAAAGCTGCAATTGACTTTGGGATCGAACAGCCCCTCTCGGCTGGACTGGTTACCGAACAAAAACTATTTTCGGGACTATTTGGTGGGGTAGATCAAGGGATCGGGATGAAATCATTTATCGAAAACGGTCCCGGCAAAGCAAACTTTAGTTAGTCCCGTGCTCGCGCCTTATTCAGATTGGATACAATTTGAATAACGCAGGTTATCGGCGAACCAGCCAGACTGGTTCTGCTTGAGATAAACCTGAATCGATGGGAGTTACCGCCTTGAAAATTTGTGTCTGCATTAAACAGGTGCCAGATAGTTGGGCCGAAAAGAAACTAACCGCAGCCGACAACACTTTAGATCGAGCTGCTGCCGATCGCGTAGTTAACGAACTTGATGAATACGCAGTTGAAGAGGCGCTAAAAATTGTTGAAGCAGGCGAGGGCGAAGTAACAATCCTTTCAGTTGGCCCAGTAGAAGCAGCTGACAGTATTCGAAAAGCAATTTCTATGGGTGCTCATGCCGGAATCCACATAGTTGATGATGCAATACATGGCTCCGACGCCGTTGCAACTTCTCTAGTGATTAGTGAAGCTTTAAAAAATCGCGATTTTGATTTGATTATTTTTGGTAGTGAATCAACTGATGCGCGGATGAGTGTTGTGCCAGCGATGGTGGCAGCCCGACTTAATTTGCCACAAATGACATTTGCTAAAAAAGTGGAAGTTTCCGCAGGTGCTTTGACTATTCAGCGACAGACTGAAACTGGATACGACGAAGTTAAATCTTCGCTGCCAGCCGTTGTTTCAGTTGTTGAAAAAATAAATGAACCAAGATACCCATCGTTCAAAAATATTATGGCAGCCAAAAAAGCGCCATTGGAAACGCTTTCGCTTGCTGATTTGGGAGTTGCCGCAAGTTCTGTTGGGCAAGCTAATGCTTGGAGTGCAGTTTCGGCATTCGCTGATCGACCAGCAAAGCCTGCGGGTACAAAAGTAGTTGATGACGGAAATGGTGCCGCTCAACTTGAAGAATTCCTCGTTACAGCGAAGTTCATTTAGGGGATCCCATGTCAGATGTATTAGTTCTTATTGAACAAACTAAAGGCGAAGTAAAAAAAGTTTCACTCGAACTACTGGCAATGGCAGCTAAAGTTGGCTCTCCAGTTGCAGTTGTACTTGGTCCTGGCGCTGATTCAACTAGCGGTTTACTGGGTGAGCACGGTGCTAAAAAAGTTTATGTAGATTCAAATGAAATCTACGTAAATCAAATTGTGGTACCAACAGTGACTGCTTTAACTTCAGTTATTAACGAATTAAAGCCAGTTGCTGTTTTAGTACCTTCTTCAGCTGATAGCAAAGAAGTAGCTGGACGGCTAGCGCTAACTTGTAATTCTGGGGTGATCACAGATGCTTCAGATATTTCTGCGGATTTATCAGTTACTCAAAATATTTTTGGTGGCGCCACAATCGTTACTTCTAAAGTAACTACTGGAACGCCAATTATTACGGTTCGCCCTAATTCAATCGCTCCAGTTACTGGTGGCGCAACGGCTGAAGTTATTGCGCTCGCAGTTACCCATGAAAGCGGTTCTACCTCAGTCACAAATCGAGTGGCTGTGGCAAAGAGTGGACGCCCAGACCTTTCTGAAGCTGCAATCGTTGTTTCTGGTGGTCGAGGTGTTGCTAGTGAAGATGGCTTCAAAAACTTAATTGAGCCACTTGCTGATTTATTGGGTGCTGCGGTTGGTGCATCACGAGCTGCGACAGATGCGGGTTGGTACCCACATCAATTCCAAGTCGGCCAGACAGGAAAAACTGTATCGCCGCAACTTTATTTAGCTAGTGGTATCTCAGGTGCTATCCAGCACCGCGCAGGTATGCAAACTTCTAAAACTGTGGTGGTGGTTAATAAAGATCCTGAAGCGCCAATTTTTGACCTGGCTGACTTTGGGGTAGTGGGCGACTTAAATGAAGTACTGCCTGATTTAACCGCACGAATTAAGGCCCGTAAGTAAAATCTGCAAAGCGTAGTAATACCTATTAATAGGTAGAATTAAGCGGTGCCTTACTTAGACCACGCTGCCACTACTCCGATGTATTCGGAAGTTGCTGCACTGATGACAAAAATGCTTACTGATGCTGGTAACCCATCGTCTTTACATTCTTCTGGTCGTCGCGCGCGTCGCTTAGTTGAAGAAGCTAGGGAACAAGTTGCAGCGGTGCTTGGCGCTCGGCCTGCCGAAGTAGTTTTTACATCTGGCGGAACTGAATCAAACAATATTGCACTTAAGGGCATTGCCTGGGATCAACGCAAGAATAATCCAAAGCGAAACCGAATCATTATTAGCAGTGTTGAACATCATGCAATTCTTGATCCCGCTCATTGGCTAAATGAATCTGAAGGATTTGAATTAAATTACGTGCCAGTAACAAATACTGGGCTAGTTACGCCGGCTGCATTAGCGCAAGTGATTAATGGAGACTTCGATTCAGTGGCAGTGGTCAGCATTATGTTGGCAAATAATGAAGTCGGTACAGTAAATGACATTGCTGCACTAGTTGATGTAATTCGTGGCACCGGGATTAGATTTCACACAGATGCAGTTCAAGCACCATTGTGGTTAGAAATTAATTTTGAAAAACTAGGCACTTGTGCTCTGTCAGTTTCTGGACATAAAGTTGGCGGCCCGCATGGAGTAGGCGCAATTATTATGAGCCGGGATTGCTCGGTCACGCCGCTAATTCATGGCGGTGGCCAAGAGCGTGATGTGCGCTCTGGAACATTAGATGTACCAGCAATAGTTGCCTTTGCTAAAGCTTTAGAAATTTCTGTCGCACAACGTGAGCTACAAGTAAAGAAAATATCTAAATTACGTGATGACTTAGTGGCACAAGTTAAATCTGCTGTACCTGATGCCATTTACAATGGCGAACTTACTTCTCGGTTAGCAAATAATGCACACTTTACTTTTCCAGGCTGTTTAGGTGACTCACTATTAATGTTGCTAGATGCCCAAGGTGTTGAATGTTCAGTTGGCTCTGCTTGCAGTGCAGGTGTTCCTCAGCCGTCACATGTGCTTTTAGCTATGGGAGCTGATGAAGATTCCGCGAGATGCACACTTCGCTTCACGCTTGGCCATAACAGCACGGAGCAGGACGTAACTGCTTTAATTAAGGAATTACCTGGGGCAATTGAGCGAGCAAAACGTGCTGGTGTGCCGAAAACTTTAGCTTCAGTTGGAGAAAAGTAATGCGCGTACTAGCCGCACTTTCAGGTGGAGTTGATTCAGCAGTAGCTGCAGCCAGAGCCGTCGATGCCGGTCACGAAGTTACTGCTGTGCATTTAGCACTTTCGCGTAACCGTGAATCACTTCGCACCGGTGCACGGGGTTGTTGCACCATCGAAGATGCTAACGATGCTTTTAGGGCCGCAGACATGCTGGGTGCACCATTTTATGTTTGGGATTTATCTGCAGAGTTTCAAGAAGCAGTTATCGACGACTTCATTAGCGAGTATGCAGCAGGCCGAACTCCAAACCCATGTTTACGTTGTAATGAGCGGATTAAGTTTCAAGCTGTTTTAGATCGTGGAATGGCACTTGGCTTTGATGCAGTTGTAACTGGACACTATGCACAAATTGCAGATGGCCCGGTTGGCAAGGAACTTCATCGCGCCGTTGATATGTCTAAAGATCAGTCATATGTATTAGGTGTTTTAACTCATGAACAAATATCGCATTCACTTTTCCCGCTAGGTGACACGACAAAAGATGAAGTGCGCAAAGAAGCTGAGCGTCGCGGAATTTTAGTTGCCCAAAAACCAGACAGTCATGACATTTGCTTTATTCCTGATGGTGATACCGCAGGTTGGTTGTCTCGACGAATAGGTGAAAAACCTGGTGAAGTTATTGATGCAGTTAGCGGCGACGTTGTCGGTAAACATGAAGGTGCTCATGCTTACACAGTCGGACAGCGTCGAGGATTAGCTTTAGGACGTCCAGCCCCAGATGGCGCCAGACGTTACGTAGTTGATGTGGATGTGCCAAATAATAAAGTTATGGTTGGCCCGCCAACTTTATTGGATATCAATGTGATTGAAGCGATTCGACCTAGTTGGGCTGGTCCACAATTAGTTGATGGGATGAAAGTTGGGGTGCAATTCCGAGCCCATGGTGAGGAAATCTCAGCAGTAGCTTTCAATACCCCAGAGGGTTTCCGCGTTGAAATGGATGCAATGGCACGTGGTGTAGCAAGTGGCCAAGCTGCTGTTTTGTACGAAGGATCTCGAGTAATAGGTTCGGGCACAATTAGCCGAACTCGACGAATTTCGGATGCTGATCAAACTAACGCCAACCGACTTGTTGGAACTAATTAACCGTGGCTTTACCTAAAGATATTCACGCAAAACGCGATGAGTTAGTAACTTTAATTGAGCAAGCCAGAACTGATTATTACCAAAATGATAAGCCAACTATTTCAGATGATGAATATGACAAAGCTTTTAACGAATTAGTTGAACTAGAAAATATATATCCTGAACTTATATCTGGTGATTCACCAACCCAAACTGTTGGCGGACAAGCTAGTGATGGCTTCACTGAATTTACACATCCAACCAGAATGTGGTCCCTTGATAATGTTTTTGACGACGCTGAACTTGATGCTTGGTTCAATCGGGTAGGCGACCATGATTTCTTATGTGAATTAAAAATCGATGGTTTAGCCATAAATGCGGTTTATCGAAATGGAAAACTCGAAACACTTGCCACACGAGGAAGTGGTGCAGTAGGCGAGAACGTAACAGCAAATGTGGAATATATGAAATGTATTCCAAGGGAATTGAAATCTGTTAAAGGTGTAAAAATACCGCAATTACTTGAAGTGCGTGGCGAAGTGTTTTTTACGCTGGAAGAATTTGATCAAATCAACTTAGAAGTCACTGCCACTGGTCGAACAGCTTTTGCAAACCCACGAAATGCAGCGGCTGGAACGTTACGTCAACGAATAGATCGCCGAATTGAAGCAGTGGTGGATGCCGAAAAAAGAGCAGCTGGGAAATCTGCAGACAGCAAACAAATAGCCTCCCTTGGTAAATACACAGATGAACTTGATCGAGCAAAATCAGCATTAAATCGACTGGACTTAATAGTTCATGGAATTGGTACTCATGACGGGATTGAATTAACTGCTCAGTCACATGCATATGAAATTCTTAAAAACTGGGGGTTACCAACCTCGCCGAGAGTGAGTGTAGTTAAGTCCGCAAAAGAAGTTCGGGCTTACATCAAGAAGTTTGGTGAGCAACGCCATGAGATTGAACACGATATTGACGGTGTCGTAATAAAAGTTGACAGTTTAAACGAACAAACAGAATTGGGATTTACCGCCAGAGCTCCTCGGTGGGCCGTTGCATATAAATATCCACCGACTGTGGTTCGGACCAAATTACTTGGTATTGGCGTACAAGTAGGCCGAACTGGCCGGGTGACTCCACGTGCTGAAGTTGAACCAGTTCTAGTTGCTGGGTCAACAGTTTCTTTTGCAACATTGCATAACCCGGCTGAAGTTAAACGTAAAGGTGTTTTAATTGGCGACGTTGTTTTCTTGCGTAAAGCCGGAGATGTAATTCCAGAAATACTCGGACCGGTTGTAGAACTTCGAAGTGGTAACGAAAAAGAATTCAAAATGCCAAAGAAATGTCCCGAATGTGGAAGTGAACTAGCTCGTGAAAAAGAAAGTGATGTAGACATAAGATGTCCAAATTCGCGATCTTGTCCCGCTCAACTTCGTGGGCGACTTGAGCATTTAGGCTCTCGTAGCGTTTTAGATATCGAAGGGTTAGGCGAAAAAGCCGCACGAGCGCTACTCGAAGATAAAGTCATTTCAGATGAAGGCGACATTTTTGATTTAACCGAAGAAAAGCTAAAGTCAAGTGATTTTTTCGTGCGGGGTTCGGATCGGGAATTTGCCGAAAATGGGAAACTTTTATTGGCGCAGATTGAGCTGGCGAAAACTAAGCCACTCTGGCGAATTTTGTCAGCCCTTTCAATCAGACATATTGGCAGCACTACCGCCCAAGCAATCACAAAAGAATTTTCAGCTATTGAAGATCTAGCTAAAGCAAAAGTTGAGGATATTGCCCAAGTAGATGGAATTGGACAAACAATTGCAGTTTCAATTGTTGAATGGTTCAGTGAACCGTGGCACGTCGAAGTTGTCGATAAGTGGAAAAAATCTGGAGTGCAGTTAACTGAGCAAAAAACTCAGAGTGGTCCGCAGATCCTCGAAGGTTTAAATATTGTGGTTACCGGCACATTGGAAAAGTATGGCCGTGACGCTGCCGAAGAAGCGATCACCTCTCGGGGCGGTAAAGCCGTTAGTTCAGTTTCAAAAAACACGGATTTTGTTGTAATCGGGCCAGGGGCGGGGTCAAAAGCCAAAAAAGCAGAAGAACTGGGCCGACCGATATTAGATGAAGCTGGATTTGAGTTACTTATAACGCAAGGTCCAGCCGCAGTTCGGCAGAAGTATTTTTCTTAATTAGTCGCCAATTATCGAAATTTTGGCTAAACAATTCAGCCAATAGAATTAGGTTATGTCCGGAATTTCTCAAGAAGATGTTGCTCATTTAGCTCGACTTGCTCGTATAGATATTCCGACCGATCAACTTTCACATTATGCCAATCAACTTGATGCAATCTTGAGCGCAGTCGCCCAAGTTTCAAAAGTCGCAACAGATGATGTGCCGGCTATGAGTCACCCGGTTCCATTGACAAATGTTTTTCGTGAAGATATCCCTGGTGTTTCACTTGCGCCAGGTCAAGCTGTTGCTGGTGCGCCGGCTGTTGAAGATGAACGTTTCCGAGTCCCAAGAATTTTGGATGAGGAATAAGAATGTCTGAATTAATTCATTTAACTGCGGCCCAGCTTGCCGAAAAAATCTCGACGCGCGAAGTCTCTTCTGTCGAAGTTACTCAAGCTCATCTGGATCGCATCGAAAAAGTTGATGGTGCAGTACACGCTTTTCTACATATAGATAGTGCTGGAGCATTAGCTGCCGCAAGTGCAGTTGATAAATCTATTGCAGCTGGTGAAGTGCAGTCAGTACTTGCTGGCGTCCCACTTGGCTTAAAAGACGTGGTCGCGAGTAAAGGATTACCGACAACCTGTGGTTCAAAAATTTTAGCGGGTTGGATCCCCCCGTATGACGCAACTTTAGTAACTAACTTAAGAAATGCCGGGATTCCAATCCTTGGCAAAACAAATATGGATGAATTCGCCATGGGTTCATCAACGGAACATTCGGCTTATGGTCCAACACATAATCCTTGGGATTTAGAACGAATCCCTGGTGGTTCTGGCGGTGGTTCTTCTGCTTGTATCGCCGCATTCGAAGCGCCGTTAGCAATCGGAACTGATACTGGTGGATCAATTCGTCAACCAGCAGCAGTAACTGGAACAGTCGGAGTGAAACCAACTTACGGTGGGGTTAGTCGCTATGGTTTAGTGGCACTCGCATCTTCCCTTGATCAAGCTGGACCATGTGCGCGTACAGTATTAGATACTGCATTACTACATAGTGTTATTGCCGGTTATGACCCTAAAGATTCAACTTCAATAAATAAACCAGTTCCGGCAGTTGTCCAAGCTGCTAAGCGCGGTGACATTAAAGGTATGCGCATTGGCGTAGTAAAAGAACTTGGTGGCGAAGGTTATCAAACTGGAGTGCAAACTCGATTCGATGAGACAGTTGCGATAATTGAAAGTTTAGGCGCAGAAGTTGTTGAAGTGTCTTGTCCAAACTTCCCGTATGCACTTGCGGCTTACTACTTAATTCTGCCAAGTGAATGTTCCAGCAATTTAGCGAAGTTTGATGGAATTCGATTTGGTTTGCGCGTGGGCGATGATGGTTCTAAATCGGTAGAACAAGTTATGAGCGAAACTCGAGCAGCCGGTTTTGGTGATGAAGTTATTCGCCGAATAATTCTTGGCACTTACGCGCTTTCGGCTGGTTACTACGATGCTTACTACGGTCAGGCCCAAAAAATTCGTACTTTAATCGCCCGCGATTTCGAAGCAGCTTTCACCAAGGTAGATGTACTAATCTCACCAACTGCGCCAACCACAGCTTTTAAAATCGGCGAAAAATTAGATGATCCGTTAGCAATGTATTTAAATGACATCGCTACCATTCCAGTTAACCTTGCTGGCTTACCTGGTATGTCGTTGCCAATTGGT
>CAJBBC010000007.1 GCA_903951185.1 uncultured Actinomycetes bacterium | reverse complement strand
TAAAGAAAACTACAGCGAGTAATAATGAAGTTGCCGCGATAAAAACCCAGTTGATTACTCCTACAGAAGTCTGACTTGCTTCAGTAAGTACCGTGCCGATAGAAAGAAAAGTAAGTACAGATAACGCCATAAAAGGTGATGTTGATTTTGGACCAGCAAAACTATTCCGAAATTTCTTGAACTGAGTAGTTCGGAAAAAATTCAATTTCTTACACCAGTCTGCGCAGTAGTAACTTGGAATTTGATTAGTGCGACATCTAATTGTTCTGCGTCAAAATGACATCTGCAATCTCAAATTAGCTGAGTAACTTTCACGTAGGGTTAACCCAAATCCGCTGAAAAATTCAAAAAATTGTGAGTTTTTCGCGTTATTTCAGGAAAACCGATAATCTCGTGACGTCTAGGAGATGTCGCATAGTCCGGTCGAGTGCGCCTCACTGCTAATGAGGTAAGGGGTAAAACCCTTCGGAGGTTCAAATCCTCTCATCTCCGCTAAAAAACTAGGCCGCCATTTGGCGGTCTAGTTTTTTATTGTGTAAGTGAGTTGTGAGGATTTGGGAGGAGGAGCACTGCTCCGACGGTTCCTCTCATCTCCGCAAATGAATAAGACCCCGCTTATGCGGGGTCTTATTCATTTGATCGGAATTTAGATTAAGAGGATTTGGGACCGAATGCGTGATTCGAATGAATCACCTGTATTCGGAGTGATAATCAGAAAATTTCTGCCTTCACGCATAGTGCGAACGACGGTTCCTCTCATCTCCGCAAAAGACATGGATCCACCTTTTGGTGGGTCCATTTCTTTTTTCTACTAACTAAAAGGTGGGCGGCTATCGAGCTTGCTCGAAACGGAACCTACGGATCGCCATAACCTAGCGGTAATGTCCTTATCTTCTTCAGTTACCAAATTACCCATAACGCGTAATGCAACTTTCATTAAAGTACGTGATCGCATTCCAATTGGCCCCAATGCTGGCAATAAACCAGGAATTGTTAAATAACCAGCAAGGCGTCGTGCAATAGAAAACGCATATCCATAATGATTCTGTAACTCACTAGGCCAAGCGTTTGAAAAATCTGACTCAGTTAAAAGCATTTCAGCAGCCAAACGACCCGTTTCTAAACCGTAGTCAATTCCTTCACCATTAAGTGGATTAACACAACCAGCAGCGTCACCGATAAACATAAAGTTCACCCCAGCAACTCCAGAAACTGCGCCACCCATTGGCAATAGTGCTGACCAAGGTGAATTTAGTTCACCTGATAATTTCCAAGTCGTTCGCTGTTCATGGGTGTATTGATTTAGTAATGCGCGCAAATTTAGATCTGCTGGTCGTTTTTGTGTAGCTAACGTGCCAACACCAATATTTACTTGACCATTACCAAGCGGGAAAATCCAACCGTAGCCGGACAGTACTTCGTTCTGCGTACCACGTAATTCCAGGTGTGACGAAATCCATGGGTCATCGCTTCGTTCACTATCTATATAGGCGCGAGCGGCAACTCCATATGCAGTATCACGATGCCATTGTCGGCCTAATTTGCGACCAAGTTGAGAACGTGCACCATCTGCAATGATTACCCGGTTTGCCGAAATTTCAACTATTCCATTTTCAGTTTCAGCTTTTACTGTTTTAATTCGCTGATCTGCAAGCACAACATCTGTGGCTGCATAACCTTCGAGCAATTTGGCACCAGCGCTTGTGGCCACTTGAAGTACTCGTTGATCTAGTTCAGTTCGAGGTGCTGCACTGCCATAACTCGGTAGCGAATTACCATTCCAAGGCAGAAGTAATTCTTGCCCGAAGCCGGCAGCGCGTAATCCTAAATTTTTTGGTCGGCCGGAAAGCCAGTCGCTTAAGCCAAGTTTGTTTAACTCATTTATCGCTCGTGGTGTTAATCCATCCCCACATGGTTTATCTCGTGGAAATTTCTCTTTATCGATAATCGTAACTTCAAGACCTTGACGAGCAGCCCAGGTCGCAGCGGCAGAACCTGCTGGGCCAGCGCCAACTACGAGCACGTCAGTTTTGATTAAGGACATAGCTCTATTCTCTCAATATTAAATTGAGTGTGCATCTTGCATAGATGTAACTGGCTGTTGTTAATTAACTTAAACAACACCAAAGAGTCGATCGCCTGCATCACCAAGACCAGGAACGATGTAACCCTTTTCATTCAATTTCTCGTCTAGCGCACCGGTAACGATTGTGATGTCTACATCTTTTCCAGCAAATGCTTTTTCTATTGCAGAAATACCTTCAGGGGCACTAAGTAAAGTAATGGCTACAACATTTTTTGCACCACGCTCAAGCATTAACTCAATCGCCGAAATAAGTGTCCCACCGGTTGCCAACATTGGATCGAGTAAAAAAACTTGGCGACCAGATAAATTACCTGGGATACGGTCTGCATAAGTTGAAGCTAAAAGAGTTTCTTCGTCGCGAACCATACCTAAGAAACCAACTTCAGCTGTGGGTAGCAATTTAGTCATACCTTCGAGCATTCCAAGACCTGCGCGCAGGATTGGAATTACAACTGGAGTTGGATCGCTAATTCTTAAACCAGTTGTTTGTGTAACTGGAGTTTTTATTTTTACTTCTTTAGTTTGAATATCTCGAGTTGCTTCATACGCAAGTAACGTAACCAGTTCTTCAGTTAACTGCCGAAAAGTGGGTGAAGGGGTGTTTTCATCGCGAAGTGTGGTTAATTTATGTGAAATCAACGGATGTTCAGTGATAAGTATGCGCACAAGTAAAGGTTACGCGAGTGACTGCGCTGTTAGTCGGCGCACTAGTAGGTCGCTTCGGTTTGGCGAAGTTTGTTACAGGTGTGACTAGTGTGACTCAACTTAAAAACTAAGGTCACAACTTGATGACGAAGTGCGAACACCTGACCACCCTGCGCGCGGGTAAACCCCTTGCAATTAAACTATTTATTAACAATGTGATATTCACAAAGTTAATTACGAGAGGAGCCCTCCGTGTTGAAGGGTGTAAAACTCGCTTCCGTTATGGCTGCAGCTGCGCTAGTACTTAGTGCTTGTGGCGGTTCAGACGAAAGCGCAACCGCAAGTGCGGCGCCAAGTGGCGCAGCAAGTGGTGTCAAAGTAGGCCTTGCTTACGATGTCGGCGGCAAGGGCGACGGTTCATTCAACGACGCTGCATACGCTGGTCTACAACGTGCAGAATCTGAACTTGGTGTAGAAATCAAGGAAGTTGAAGCAGGTGCTGACGAAACTGATGCAAGCCGTGAAGAACGTCTACGTCTTCTAGCAACAGAAGGTTACAACCCAGTTATTGCAGTTGGTTTCATGTACAGCGCTGCTGTTGGAACTGTTGCTGCTGAATTCCCAGATACCACATTCGCAATCGTTGACTCAGTAGTCGAAGGTGCAAACGTTGGTAGCTTGATATTCGCTGCTGAACAAGGTTCATACCTAACTGGTGTTATTGCTGCTACAGCAAGCAAGTCAGGCAAAATTGGTTTCATTGGTGGTATGGAAATTCCACTAATCAAGGCATTCGAAGCTGGCTACATTCAGGGTGCGAAGTCTGTTAACCCAGACATCGTTGTTGAATCTAAATACATGGGTCCTGCTGGTGACAACACAGCATGGAACGTTCCAGATAAGGCTAAAGCCGCAACTGCAGCAATGATCGACAAAGGTGTTGACATTGCATACGCAGCTGCTGGTGGTTCAGGTCTAGGTATGTTCCAAGCAATCCAAGCAGCCGGTGGACCTGAAAAGGGTCTATGGGCAATTGGTGTTGACTCAGATCAGTACACAGTGCCATCTCTAGCTGATGTTAAGGATGTAATCCTTACTTCGATGCTAAAGCGCGTTGACGTAGCTGTATTCGAAGTGATTAAGGGCGTTGTAAACGGTGCACCACTTGTTGGTGTTCAGAACTTCGACCTATCACGCGATGGTGTTGGCTACGCAACTTCTAACCCAGCTGTAAATGATTTCAAGGCTGCTGCTGATGCTGCTGCTGAAACAATCAAGAGCGGCGCAGTTAAAGTTGCTGCTGAGTAATCAGTAAATAACCAAATAGTGGTGGCTCGGGTGGAAATATCCACCCGAGCCACACTTTTATCTCCAGAAGTCGTAAGTTTGGGTAAGGAAAAGTTCTAAAGAGAAGTGGCCAGAAATAATGTCTGAAACATTAAATGCAGTCGAGTTAGTTGATATCTGCAAACGATTTCCTGGTGTTGTTGCCAATAGCAATGTGAACTTAAAAGTTCGTAAGGGTTCGGCACATGCCATCGTTGGTGAAAATGGTGCGGGTAAATCTACTTTGATGAAAATTCTCTACGGAATGCAGAAAGCTGACGAAGGTAAAATACTGGTCGACGGAAAAGCTTTAGTTTTCGAATCACCATCCGACGCAATTAACGTTGGTGTTGGCATGGTTCATCAACACTTTATGCTCGCCGATAATTTAACGGTTTTAGAAAACATAATTTTAGGTAGCGAATTAAAAAAGGGTGTGAAACTTGATTTTGCTGGTGCTGCTAAACAAGTAACTGACATTGCTAAACGCTACCGACTCGAGCTCCCATTAAATGAATACGTCTCTGAACTTGGTGTTGGTGATCGTCAGAGAATTGAAATTTTAAAAGTTTTATACCGCGGCGCGAATATCCTTATTTTAGATGAACCAACTGCAGTCTTAGTTCCACACGAAGTTGATGAACTCTTTAGAGCACTTGGTGATTTGAAATCTGAAGGAATCACGATTATTTTTATCAGCCACAAACTTGATGAGGTTTTAGAGATCGCTGATGAAATCACAGTGATGCGCGCGGGCACGACCGTTGGTTCAGTTAATCCAAAAATTCAAAATGTTACTGCTCAAGACTTAGCTGAAATGATGGTTGGTAGTGAACTACCAACGCCAGCAACGACTGAAAGTACTGTGACAAATAATGCAGTGCTAGTTGTAAATGATTTAGCTGTACATACCGAAAGTGGAAAAGCAATAGTTGATCACGTTAGTTTTAAAATTCATGCCGGCGAAATTGTTGGAATTGCTGGCGTTGAAGGTAACGGTCAATCAGAACTTTTAGATGCACTTCTCGGTATCGTAAAATCTTCTGGAACCGTTCAATTCTTAGAACACAATATTTCAAACTGGCCAACACGTAAACGTCGCGAACATGGGATTGCTTATATCCCTGAAGATCGCCAGCGCCAAGCCTTGCTCCTTGAAGCTCCACTTTGGGAAAATCGGATGTTAGGTCACCAAACTTTGCCACCTAATTCAAAAGGATTCTGGCTTACGCCAGCTTCAGCCAAATCTGATACGCAGCGAATAGTTAATGAATACGATGTGCGCACGCCGAATATAGATGTATTCGCCAGCGCACTATCCGGAGGCAACCAACAAAAATTGATTGTTGGTCGCGAAATGTCTGGTAATCCAAAACTCTTAATCGCCGCACATCCAACTCGCGGTGTTGATGTTGGCGCCCAAGCCGCTATTTGGGATCACTTGCGTGCTGCGCGTGCTGCCGGTTTAGCTGTTCTACTTATTAGTGCTGACTTAGATGAACTAATTGGCTTAAGCGATTCACTCAAAGTTATTTTGCGTGGCAAATTTGTAGCGGACGCAGATCCAACAACCGTTACTCCGCAAATCCTTGGTAATGCAATGACTGGTGCAGGAGCTGCAGCATGACAAAAATCCGTAAATTACTGGATGTACTAACTGCGCCAATGTTGGCTATAACTTTTTCTTTGATTGTCACAGCATTAATTTTGGCTGCATTTGGTGCCAATATTTTTGAAGTATTTAGCAAAATGTATGACTATGGCACATCAACTAGATCTTTAACGCTGATAACAAATACTGCAACTACTTACTATTTAAGTGCAGTCGCCGTGGCCATTGGTTTCAAAATGAATATTTTTAACATTGGGGTAAATGGGCAATACCGTTTGGCGGCAATGACGGCTGGCGCTGTTGCTGGTTGGATTTCCATGCCTGGCCCACTAGCTGCAGTTGTTGCAATCTTGGTAGCGATGTTTATCGGTGCGCTTTGGGCTGGTGTGGCAGCTTGGCTTAAAGTTGCCCGCGGAATAAGTGAAGTTATTTCAACAATTATGTTGAATTTTATTGCGATCGGAATTATCAGCTACGTAATTGTGCAAACAAATATTGGAACTGAAGTAAAAGTGAATGTCCGTGGCACACCAAAAATTCAAGAGGGCGCAAGACTAGCCGGATACGCCCTTATCGATCCAAAAGTAAAAATATATGGATTCTTTTTTATCGCTATCGCAGTTGGCATTATTTACTGGGTAGTTTTGAATAGAACTCGTTTTGGTTATGACTTGCGGGCAAGTGGTCTTTCGCCATCCGCCGCAACTGCCAGTGGTGTCAATAGTAAGCGGATGACTATTTATGCGATGTTGGCATCTGGAGCAATTGCCGGATTGGTTGGTTTACCTGACTTACTTGGAAAAGAATTTTCGTACACTTTGAACTTTCCGGCTAACTACGGTTTTACAGGAATCGCAATTGCACTGCTTGGTCGGAATAATCCGATTGGAATTGCTTTCGGCGCACTACTTTGGGCTTTCCTAGATGTCTCAAGTCAAATTCTTGACTTAGAAGGTGTGCCACGAGAGATTGTGACAATTATGCAAGGTGTGATCGTGCTTTCAGTTGTTGTTGCATATGAGTTGGTCAGACGTAACCGCGTTAAAACGCAACAACAAAATGTTGGTAAAGCACTTGCTGGCGCTCATGCAAATGTTTCAACTAGTTCAGAAGGGAGTAAGTAATGGCTCGAATTACTCTTCCGCAAGCAAAATTTGTTCGCATACTTTTCTTCCTCTTAATTGGAGTCACAACACTTTCATTAGCGCGCACATTTGCCGACAGTGGTGACTTATCAAGTACCGGAACATTCGGTGCAGCTATTGGATTAGCAGTACCCATTGGTTTAGCTGGGCTCGGCGGTATTTGGTCAGAGCGCTCTGGTGTTGCGAACATCGGTTTAGAAGGCATGATGATTCTCGGAACATTCGGTGCAGGTTGGGCCGGTTGGCAATGGGGGCCATGGGTTGCTATCGCCGCTGCAGTAACTTACGGTGCACTCGGTGCGTTGATTTTTGCAATTGTGACAGTGTCTTTTGGCGTAGATCAAATAATTGCTGGAACTGCAATCAACATTCTGGGTTTGGGCTTAACTCAATTCTTAGCAAAGCTTGCGTTTGAAAATGCACCTGGTGGTGGTCAAACTCAATCACCGCCAGTTTCGGCTTTACCTTCGTTTACTATCACTGAAATTTCTGAACCGCTTTCGGCTTTACAAAAAGAAGGTATTTTTTTCATCAGTGATGCCGCTGGTCTCCTTTCAGGACTTTTCTATCAAGTATCAATAATCACTTTGATTGCGATTGCATTATTCATTTTGACTGCGTTCATACTTTGGAAAACATCATTTGGCTTGCGCGTCCGCAGTGCTGGTGAAAATCCTTGGGCCGCGGAATCCCTTGGCGTAAGCGTTTACAAATACAAATACATTGCAGTAACTATTTCGGGTGCGCTTGCTGGTTTAGCTGGTGCCTACTTAGCAATAGTTGGTACAAACGTCTATCGCGAAGGACAAACAGCCGGCCGCGGATACATTGGTTTAGCAACAATGATTTTTGGTAACTGGCGACCAGGCGGCACTGCTGCTGGCGCAACTATCTTTGGCTACATTAACGCCTTGCAGTTGCGAGATGAATCAAATATTGGCGGGTTAACATTGCTGGGCGCCATTATTTTGATCGGTATCGCTGTTCTAATGGTGGCTCGCGGAATGCGTGGCACTGGCGCTGCACTTGGTTTACTGGGAGCTGCGCTTATGAGTGCCTTCTTATTCACCACAAAAATGCCAACTGAAGTTGCTCTAGTCGCTCCGTACGTAACAACTTTGTTAGTACTGGCAACCGCATCACAAAGTTTGAGGCCACCGGCTGCTGATGGCGTTATTTATCGGCGCGGTGAATCACATTAAGTCTGTTATGAATATCGATTGGGATTTACTGCGACTAAAAGCGCAAGAAGCTATGCGTAATGCATACGCTCCTTACTCAGATTTTCCAGTCGGAGTCGCTGCTTTAGTAGACGATGGCCGAATTATTTCTGGTTGCAATGTTGAGAATGCTTCTTATGGAATCGGGTTATGCGCCGAATGTGGTTTAGTTTCGAATTTAATTAATTCCGGTGGCGGGCGACTTATTGCTGTTGCTTGTGTGGATCGGCACGGTAACGCGCTGATGCCATGCGGCAGATGTCGCCAGCTACTTTGGGAACATGGCGGCGCCGAATGCTTATTAGATTCAGTTTCTGGAATTAAACCAATGTCCGAAATTTTGCCTGATGCATTTGGACCTGACGATTTAATTGAACGTTAGTTCAATAGGCGCTAATTCAAGAAAGCTCGGGCTAACTTACATCTATTTTGCGTGGCAAGATGGGTGTAATGAATAATTCAAAACCTGAACCATATGCCGCTCCTGAAGTCATCGCGGTTAAACGTGACCGGGGCGAACTAAACGATTCTCAAATCGATTGGTTTGTCGATGCTTACGTGCGAAATGTAATTGCCGAAGAACAAATGTCATCGATGGCCATGGCGATTTTATTAAATGGAATGAACCGACGAGAAATAGTTCGATGGACTCAGGCTTACATTAATTCTGGCGAAACTATGGACTGGTCTAAATTAGGCAAATCAACTGCTGATAAACATTCAACTGGTGGCGTAGGTGACAAAATAACTTTGCCGTTGGCGCCGCTTGTTGCCGCATGCGGAGTTAGTGTGCCACAACTTTCTGGACGTGGACTTGGCCATACTGGTGGAACTTTAGACAAACTTGAATCTATATCTGGCTGGCGGGCAAAACTTTCGAATCAAGAAATGTTTGACGTGCTTAATCAAACAGGCGCAGTTATTTGCGCGGCCAGTGAAACACTTGCGCCCGCTGATCGTCGCATCTATGCATTGCGCGATGTCACGGCCACCGTTGAATCTATTCCGCTTATTTCAGCTTCCATTATGAGTAAGAAAATTGCTGAAGGTACTGGTGCTCTAGTTCTTGATGTAAAAGTTGGTTCTGGTGCATTTATGAAAACAGTCGACCAAGCGCGCGAATTGGCTACCACTATGGTGGCGATTGGAAATGATGCAGGCGTAACAACTCGTGCACTTTTAACAGCAATGGACGTTCCGTTAGGGCTAACTGCTGGCAATGCGCTTGAAGTGCAAGAAGCTATTGATGTGCTAGCTGGTGG
>CAJBBC010000006.1 GCA_903951185.1 uncultured Actinomycetes bacterium | reverse complement strand
CCGTTAGCGCTTATGTTGTCAGCAAGTGCACTTTCATATCCCAAGACGTAGTGACTTATCCATAGACAAGTTAGTGCAATTAACATTCCAACAAAATTTAGCGAGAAGAATAATATATATTCCCGCCTAAATGACGAGCGTGCCCTTTTGTTAAATGTCCAGTGCCGGTTTCCAAAGTATGCAAATGTGGTTGCGCAAATGACGCTAATAACTTTTGCGGTAAGTGGCTTGTCATTTAGTAAGCCGTCACCATCGGCAAAGCGTAGAAAATTAAAAACAGATAAATCAATTATGTAAGCGAATAATCCGACTACGCCGAACTTACTTATTTCATGACTGAATCGGTCTATTTGCGCGCGGATGTTCACCTGACCAGCATATCGGTCAGAACTTGCTCGCCCAGTCAATGGATTCAAGATAAATACCCTTAAAGCCGATTTAACGGTAAATTTCTAATAGTTATTGAAAGGTTCGATTGTGGTTGCTCGTATTTTGGTTGTTGATGATGACCAAGCGATTTCCGAAATTCTGGGAATCGTTTTGCGCGCCGAAGGTTTCGAACCATTTTTCTGTGCAGATGGCGATAAAGCTATGGATGCATTTCACAAACATGATCCTGATTTAGTTTTACTCGACTTAATGTTGCCTGGTCGCGACGGCATTGATATTTGCCGGGCCATCCGAATGGAAAGTGGAGTCCCAATTGTGATGCTAACTGCGCGCAGTGACTCACAAGATATTGTTACGGGACTTGAGTCTGGGGCTGATGATTACATTGTTAAACCAATCAAAAATAAAGAACTTATTGCCCGAATTCGTGCACGGCTTCGAAAAATTGAAGCGCCAACCACTAAAGAACTTAAGATTGGTGACTTAATAATCGACTTAGCCGGACACAGCGTAAAACGAGATGACCAGATTTTGCCACTAACTGTTTTGGAATTTAAGTTACTTGCAACGTTGGCAAAGCGACCATGGCAAGTTTTCACAAGAGAGTTATTACTAGAAGAAGTTTGGGAATACCAGCATGCGGCAGATACACGTTTAGTAAATGTGCATGTTCAACGATTAAGGGCAAAAGTTGAAAAAGATCCTGAGCGCCCTGAAATAGTTTTAACTGTGCGTGGTGTTGGCTACAAAGCTGGATCTGTTTAATTCGTGAGCGAGAATTTAGAACGCTCGAAGTTATCGCTTATTTGGCGACGTAACTTACGGCTACGCCTAGTCACTATTACGGTAGTTATATCATCTATCGCTCTAGGTGGCTTAGGTGTTGTTCTACTCCAACAAGTTACTGGCGGACTTTTAGCAGCCAAAGAGCAAAGTGTCTTAACTGAAGCAACTGCGGCCCAACTTGAAGTGCAACGTTTATTGAATGCATCTGACACTGGAATTGGCGCACCAAATGTGACTCGACTAGTCGACTCGGCAATTACGGCAATTGCTGTTCGAGCTGGATCATCAGGCTCCTACGATGCCTTACTTCTAGCTGATCCCAAGTTATCTGGGATGCCTGAACGCGGAACTCGATTAGTAAGTGAAAGTTCAATTCCATTGGAACTTCGAACTGCTGTGGCTCAGTCAGGTAGACAGGCATGGACTTACACATTAGTTCGATACGACGACGGTCCAACTATTAACGGAATAGTTGTTGGAGCGCCGGTTATAGTTCCACGGGTTGGTGAATATGAGTTGTATTTACTTTTTCCCCTAACGGCCGAACAACAAACAGTTTTATTAGTGCGAAGTGGTGTGGGTGCTACTGGTATTGCAATTTTGATTGGATTGGGAGTCTTAGCCTGGTTTGTAACAAGCCGAGTAACTGACCCAATCCGTCAAGCGGTTCAAGTTGCTGGGCAATTGGCAAGCGGTGACTTAGATCAACGATTAGCAGTGCGCGGTGATGATGATTTAGCTAGGTTAGCCACTTCATTTAACAACATGGCCGAAAGCTTGAAAAGCCAAATCACTAGGCTTGAACACTTATCAACTTTGCAACAACAATTCGTTTCAGATGTTTCGCATGAGTTGCGCACGCCATTAACAACAGTGCGAATGGCGAGTGAAATGATTTATGACTCGCGAGCCCAACTTGATCCAGAAGTTGCCCGATCAGCTGAGCTACTTCGCAACCAGGTTGATCGATTTGATTTGCTGCTAAGTGACTTACTCGAAATGAGCAAAATTGACGCTGGTGTAACTATCTTAGATATCTCGCCATTTGATTTAGCGCAGCTAGTTTCTAGTGAAATCGAAGCTGCCAATGAAATTGTTCGAAATCATGGCTCGAGTATTACTTTATTTCAGCCTACAGTCACAAATTATGTTGAAGCAGATTCTCGAAGAATCAGTCGAATAATTAGAAATCTCATTGCCAATGCAATAGAGCACGCAGATGAAAAACAAATTGATGTGACCGTGAAAGCAAATAGTTCAGCGATTAGCGTTGGTGTTCGTGACCGTGGACAGGGAATGAATCCCGAAGATTTGGGTCGAGTATTTGATAGGTTCTGGCGAGCTGACCCAGCGCGGAAGCGAACTTTAGGTGGTACTGGCTTAGGTCTCTCAATTTCAGCTGAAGATGCAAAGCTTCACGGGGGAGACATTCAAGTTTGGGCCGCACCTGGAAAAGGTGCACACTTTGTGTTGACGCTACCGATTAGTCAAAAAAATGAAATTGAGAGTTATCCAATTGAAGCTGGTGCGAAGTGAGCCGCATAAAAACTGGAGCAACTAAAAACACAGCAGTACACATAAGAACAGCCGTAAGCATCTTCACAACTGTACTTTTAGTCTCAGGCTGCTCAAGTATTCCAGTCTCGGCACCTATTAAATATGGACAAGATTTGACTGTTAATCAGCCGAATCAATTTATTCAGGTAATTGGTCGACCTCCCATTGATGGAATGGATCAAATTGCCGTAGTTAATGGATTCCTGACGGCTCTAGCTGACACTCGCGATGATTATGGAATTGCCCGTGAGTATTTAACGCAAGCAGCTGCCCAAACTTGGCGCTCCGATTCAGCTATCACAATTTACGAAAGTGGCAGTTTAGAAATAACTCAAACGCAATCTGGCGCGCTGGCAAGCCTTTCAAAGTTTGGTCAAATCGATTCAACTGGATACCTCACGGTAGAACCAAAAGGGACCCAGTTAACTGCTGCTTTCGACTTGATTAAAAATGAAAATGATCAATGGCGCATTAGCGCACTTGCTGATGGCGTACTACTTACCTCAAATGACATAGAGCGCAGTTTCAATGGGTACCCTGCATACTTCTTAGATGCGGATCGTAAGAATTTAGTTCCGGATACAGTCTTATTGCCTGCGAATCTAACTGGATTAGCTACTTCATTAGTGCAAGCCTTATTAGACGGTCCTTCAAACAAAATTGCCCAAGCAGTATCAAATTCATTTCCAGTCGGCACAAAACTTACTTATGGCTCGGTACCTGTTGTAGATGGAGTAGCCACAGTTGATTTAACAAATCAAATACTTAGTACAGACCAAGCCACTCGAGCATTAATGTCTGCGCAATTAGTGTGGACCTTGAATTCGCTTCCGAATGTGAGCTCAATTGAGATAAAAGTCTCTGGGCAACCAGTTTCAATCACCGGTGTAAGCACCAGGCAAACAGGTCAAGATTGGGCTTCCTATAACCCAGCTCAATTTACTGGCGCTGAACTTTTGCACTTTGTTAAAGATAACCAAGTTTTTTCCTACGGAGTTGATGGGGTTTTAACTCCAATGGTTCAAGTTTCACAAGACTCGCAAGTTACTTTAGGTGAGTCAATTGGTGACATTGACGGTGGCAGTATCGCTGGTGTGTCAGTGGATGGAAAAAAAGTTTTATTCAATACTGGTCGAGGTGGCCAATTTTCAGTTGTAGCTTCGGGCCAATCAGTTTCAAAACCTAGCTGGGACAAGTTTGGCAGTATCTACTATTCCGATTACGGTAATGGAATTTTCAAAATTGACACAAAAGGTCAAAAGCAAAAAATAGATTTTGATTCATCTAATTTTGCAAATGTTGATCAAGTCAAGCAAGTATCAATTGCACATGACGGAACTCGAATCGCTTTAGTTATTTCAGATGGTTCAACAGACCTGCTTCTTTTAGGTGCAATTGTGGAAATCGACTCCGTTTCTAGGATTGTCGGGTTACATCTAGTCGAGCGCACAATTACAGCAATCAAAGATCTTGCTTGGCAGACACCTACATCTATTGCGGTCCTAGGCAGCGACTTAACTGGTGGCAGTTTAGTTTTTGATGTGGATATAACCACCGGGACAACAAGTTCAATTGCTGCGCCAATTGGTGCCCAAACAATTGCAAGTTCAATTGGCAAGCAAATTTACGTGGGAACAGTTTCCGGTGCCAAATTAATGGTGGCAAAACAATCTGGCACCCAGTGGGCCGATCTAGTTGAAGGCGCGTCGCCATATTTCGCTAATTAGCCACAAAGTTGTTTTATTCAGAATGCTGAAAATCTCTTTGAAAGACTTTGCAAAACTTATTAAATCTGTAAGTGTACTCAAAATTAACCGACCTACTTTTTACCCCTGCTTGCCTAAACTGTAAGCGCTTTGGTTTAGCACTCTGTGATCGGTGTTTACTGCAACTTAACCAAGTTAAAAAATTTGATCTAAATAATATCGACGAAGTAATTTGTGCACATAGCTACGAAGGCTGGTTACGCGATCGAATTATTGAATATAAAAGTGGCAATTATCAATTAGGCCGAGGGCTAGCAGAAGTTCTTTTAGCTAAATGCTTTGAACCTTTAACAAACATAACCATTGTGCCAATCCCATCTAGTTCTGAAAAAATTGCCTTAAGGCAAATAGATACCATCGGTAACTTGGCTAACCAACTTAAGAAACTAGATTCCAAAATTCAAGTAAAAAAAGTACTTGGGTTTAGGCACCTGGTGCAGGATCAAGTCGGCTTAACCCAACTACAACGAGCCGAAAATATGCAAAATGCCTTTCGCAGCACTAAGGCAATTCATGGTCAGGTATTCCTGTTAGACGATGTGGTTACAACTGGATCAACTATGGCCGCCGCCGCAGTCGCCCTCAAAGAGGCCGGTGCGGATTCAATTATTGGGATCGGGTTATGTGCATCATCGAAATTGCACTAATTTAGAAGTACGGCATCCACCTGGGTCCGTGATTGCGTTACACCAGTAATACTTCGAAGTTATTTGTGTAACAAGCCGATGCCAGCCGCAGGCAAAGCGGTCCACGTAAGGCGACATTTGGTCGCTGAGCACGGTGCGGTTTAGAAGTAAGTCCTACCTTGCTTGATCACAACTTGATTGTGTTTTAGCAAGCGAGATTTAGTAGTGGCGAATTGACGCTGCGAATTATCCAGTGGGCGATTGTGGGGTCGAAGATCAGGTCGGCCAGGTGGATGTCGCTTAACTTAAGCGATTAACTTGATCATTCTCAGCAGACATTAAATTTGCAATAAGCAGATCTTCGGGATTTGAACTTTCCTCTAATGCAGTAATTACGCCAGCTCGATCCGCCGAACTTCTATTTTGGTTTAATTTCGCTTTGGCTTCTACTTTGTTTATTTCAAGTCTGACGCCAACTATCGCCCTTAATTGAGCAGCAATGTAATCTTCTGGCGCATCTGACACTTGCCAAGGTTTAATTTCTGTTTTCTCATGATGGTCAGTTAATTCTTCGACAATTTGAAGCAGTTCCTGCGTATCGTGCGTGACCGTAACTGTTCCACTCAAGTGCACTGAAGTGTAATTCCAAGTTGGCACAACTTTTCCAGTTTCGGATTTACTGGCGTAATTATTAGGTGAAATATATGCCTGGACGCCATGCACGATAGCTAGACCTAGTTGACCGTCAGAAATTGATTTCCACTGATCATTGCCACGTGACATATGCATTACTAGTTGACCAAAATCAGTCTTTCCTGGCAGCCAAAGACAGGGCATCAAAGTTGCTAAAGGTTGGCCGGAATTATCTGTGGTAATTAAATCGGCGGATCTAACTTGGGCCACAAATTTTTTCACTTCATCAAGTTCCGTGACTTCAAACTGCTTAGGCATGTACATGTTAAATGCCATACCTTCGATGTCTGGCTGCATATGAACGCAGTGCACGCAAGAAGTCAATTTTTCGGAAATTAGGCCAGTACGCTTCTTCAAAATAAAATTCAGAATGAGCACTTTGCCAGAGTAGAAAACCACTAAGACGTTGTTCACCTGAAGTGCGGATAACTAAATCAGGATCCGGCTGACCTTTTGTATAAAGATGATCTGCAATATGTTCCACATCAATTACATTTGCCAATTCCTCTAAAGAAGTTCCGGCGCTAGCATGCTCTTGCATCAACGACTTAACAGCATCAACTACTTCACGGCGGCCACCATAACCAATTGCTACATTAACTAAAATTCCTGGAATTTTTTCAGTGGCTACTTGAACGGATTTAAGTGATTCGGCAATTTCAACTGGCAACATATTTAATGCGCCAACTGGATTGATTCGCCAACGTTTGGTCTGGGCTAAATCCTGAACAGTTTCATCAATTATTTTAAGTAAAGCTGATAACTCAGTTTGATTGCGCGAGAGGTTATCAGTGGAAAGTAACCACAGTGTTACTACTTCAATACTTAGCTCTTCACACCAACCTAAGAATTCAGCAATTTTTTCGCCGCCAACTCGGTGACCATGCGCAGTTGAAGAACCTTGGTCAGCAGCCCACCGTCGATTACCATCTAAAATTACGCCGACATGTTTAGGTAACTCGTTTTGAGGTAAAGCAGAAACTAACCGATGCCCATAGATCTCGTAGGCGAATTCTCCGATAGCACTGCGAATTTTTCCCACATTGTTAAGGATAGTTGGCCTGGCCTAGTGCACCATTCACTGTTCATATTTTGTTAATAATCGCTACGGCGTGGCACTCAAATTGCGGGAAGTCACGGGCATATCTTTTCAATTATCAGGACAGGGGAAGGTCCTGTCCTCGAGGACAACTGAAACTTG
>CAJBBC010000005.1 GCA_903951185.1 uncultured Actinomycetes bacterium | reverse complement strand
TCTAGCGCTAGCTGGCAGCATTGTTTCGCTACACGCTTACTTAGTTCGCGATTTACTGGATTTAGAAAAGTAAATTGAGACTTAGAATTTATCTGTGATTGAAGTAGAGGTCGTCGGAATCAGACTTGAGCTGCCAGCTAATCAGCCAGTTCTTGTCCTGCGCGATTTAGATGGCACACGGTATCTACCTTTGTGGATTGGTAATTCAGAAGCTACGGCAATTTCGCTAGCCGTTGATGGGGTTGCCCCGCCGCGACCGTTAACTCATGATCTCTTGGTCGACATTATTGAGCATTTAGATGACCATGTGCTGTCGACGGCAATCACTGAGTTAGTCGATGGTGTTTATTTCGCGCAAATTGAGTTTGCCAATCATGGTGTAGTTTCGGCTAGGCCATCGGATGCTGTGGCATTAGCTCTTAGGTGCGATGTGCCGATTTTTGTTAGTCAGGATGTTCTGGATGAGGCGGGAATGGATGTTGTTGACGATGAAGAACTCGATGACCCAGATGCACAGATTTCGGATAGCGAAGTTGAGAAGTTCAGAGCTTTTCTTGATGAAATCAAACCCGAAGACTTCTCGTAAGCACTTAAAGATCCTTAAACCTGTTATTTAGAGTTTGTAAAATACCTAAAGTAGAGGGTTAGAGTTTGGCTCGGCGTGTCGATGGCGACATCGTTGACTCGATATATCCCAACCCATATAGTCAGTGATACAGGTTCCCCGTGTTTAGTAGACACCCTGACGTCAGGAGTTCGCATGTCGGACAAAACCACACCAGATCTAGCATCAGATTTAACTGATTTAGCTCGCGCTGACGGATTAATAGAAGCAGGGGAACAAGGTCTGCTTTTTGATGAAGTTTCTATGCAAGCAATGCCAGCAGTTGGTTACCGCGGTCCAGTTGCTGCCGGTGTAGTTGGTATTACTTACCGACAACTTGATTACTGGGCTAGGACAGAATTAGTTGGTCCTAGTGTTCGCCCTGCTGGTGGTTCAGGTACGGCACGACTTTACGGTTTTCGCGATATTTTGGAATTGAAAATAGTTAAACGCCTACTTGATACCGGTGTGTCTCTTCAGCAAATTCGCACAGCCATTGAACATTTGCGTCGCCGCGGCACGACAGATTTAAGTCAAGTGACGCTAATGAGCGATGGGGCAAGTGTCTACGAATGTACTTCACCAGATGAAGTAATCGACTTACTGGCCGGCGGTCAAGGTGTATTTGGTATTGCGGTAGGTCGCGTCTGGCAAGAAGTTGAAGGCACACTGGCCCAATTGCCAGGTGAAAAGTCCTCTGAAGATGGCCTGGGCACAAATAGCGACGAATTAGCGGCACGACGTCGCACTAAAACTGCCGGTTAGGTGAACCTGCCGGTTACTAGGGTTCCCGGCTAAATAATAACTGGGCGCCAAGTGAGTTTTCGCACAGGTTCGTACTACGCTATAAATGCTAACGATCTAGCGTGGGAGAGAGTGCTTAACTGCACCGCCGACGGGGCAATGCTCCTCAGAACCTCTCAGGCAAAAGGACTACGCCGGATCAGCGCCTCTGAAGTGAGAACACAACAGATGGGGAGAGCCGTACCGGCTTTTATCTGTTGTTGAGGTTAAAGTGTCAGTTTCAGTCACTCATCATGAATCATTCGTGCCGCGCCACATCGGTCCAAATCAAACAGACATCGAAAAGATACTGGTCACGCTTGGCTATTCGTCTTTAGACGCATTATCAACTGCTGCAGTTCCGACCACTATTGCGTTAACCGAAAATCTGAATCTTTTTGATGGTTTAACTGAAGCAGCGGCAATAGCAGAGCTTCGCACAATAGCTTCGGCTAACGAAGTTTTAACCTCGATGATTGGTCTTGGCTACTACGGTACAAATGTACCTGGCGTAATTTTGCGAAACATAACCGAGAACCCAGCTTGGTATACGGCATATACGCCTTACCAACCAGAAATTTCACAAGGTCGCTTGGAAGCTTTACTGAACTTCCAAACGGTTATTACTGATTTAACAGGCTTAGATATCGCCAGTGCGTCACTGCTTGATGAGTCAACTGCGGCTGCCGAAGCGATGACTCTAATGCGTCGTCAGAGTAAAAGTGAGTCCAATATTTTCTACGTTGATAGTGATACACATCCACAAACTCTGGCTGTACTAAATACAAGAGCAGTACCACTTGGTCTGCAATTAGAAGTAGTGGACATTACGGCCGAAACAATTTTTTCTGATGCATTCGGTTTGCTACTCAGCTACCCAGGCAGTAGTGGTCGGTTAGCTAATTTAAGTTCAGTAATCGAGAACGCGCACAATGCAGGTTTACTTGTTGGCGTGATCACGGATTTGCTGGCGTTAACTTTAATCAAGTCACCTGGTGAGCTCGGTGCCGACATAGCTGTGGGTAGTTCACAGCGTTTTGGAGTACCGATGGGATTCGGAGGACCGCACGCTGGCTTCATGGCTGTTAAAAATGGTTTAGAACGTTCTATGCCAGGCCGGTTAGTTGGAGTGAGTGTTGATGCTGACGGTCAAGCCGCATACCGATTAGCGCTACAAACTCGAGAACAACACATTCGCCGGGATAAAGCAACCAGTAACATTTGTACCGCTCAAGTCCTGCTTGCAGTTATGGCATCAATGTATGCGGTTTACCACGGTCCAATCGGATTGAAGAAAATTGCTCAACAAGTGAATGAGCAAGCACGAATTATTGCAGCTGGTTTAATCCAGGCTGGTCTTGAAGTACAGGGTGAGTTCTTTGACACAGTGAAAGTTGCGCTACCAGGTAAAGCCAATCAACTAGTTAAAGCGGCCTACGACCGTGGCATAACGGTATGGCAAGTTGATCAAAATAGGGTGCAGTTCTCAACTGATGAATTAACTGACGCGAAAACTATCGAAGAATTGTGGCAAGCATTTGCCGCTGTAATCCCAGGTAATTACCCATCGTCAGCAGCGCAGGTCACGACAAACGAAAACATTCCAGAAGCAATCAAACGCAAAAGCGATTATCTAACTCATCCAGTATTTAATTCACACCACAGTGAAACCGCAATGTTGCGTTACATCCGCTCTCTTAGTGATAAAGACATTGCTTTAGACCGTTCAATGATTCCGCTTGGCTCCTGCACGATGAAGTTAAACGGCACAACCGAAATGGAAGCAATTACTTGGCCAGAGTTTGCAAACATCCATCCTTTTGCGCCTCTTGAAAGTGTGCAAGGCTACCTAACTTTAATTAAGCAACTAGAAGCTTGGTTAGTGGAAATCACCGGTTACGACGCCGTTAGTTTGCAACCTAACGCGGGTTCCCAGGGTGAGTTTGCTGGTCTACTAGCCATTCGCAGTTACCATGTTGCGCGGGGTGACGCACATCGAAACATTTGCCTTATTCCAAGTTCGGCACACGGCACAAATGCTGCATCGGCTGTTATGGCTGGCATGAAAGTTGTTGTTGTCGGATGTGATGATTTTGGCAACGTAGACATGGATGATTTGAAGCATAAAATCATGGAACACGAAAGCAATATCGCCGCTTTGATGATTACTTACCCATCGACTCATGGTGTGTACGAAATCTCGATCACAGACATTTGCGCGATGATTCACGATGCCGGTGGTCAGGTTTATGTGGACGGTGCAAATCTGAATGCATTAGTAGGTTTAGCTAAACCAGGTAAGTTCGGTGCGGATGTTTCACATTTGAATCTACATAAAACTTTCGCAATTCCACACGGTGGTGGTGGACCTGGTGTTGGTCCAGTTGCAGTGCGTGAACACTTAGCTGCTTATTTACCTTCACATCCATTGCGACCAGAATCTGGTCCATTAGGTCGCGGTCATAGCGATGGCGGCGTAGGTCCAGTTAGCGGCGCACCGTGGGGTAGTGCTGGCATTCTGCCTATTCCGTGGGCCTACATCCGTCTAATGGGCTCCACTGGACTCAAGCAAGCTACCCAAGTTGCCGTGGCATCAGCTAACTACATTGCGAAGAATTTGGCTGACGATTTTCCGATTCTTTATGTAGGTGCAAATAACTTAGTAGCCCACGAATGTATTTTGGATTTGCGTGACATCACTAAAGAAAGTGGCGTTACCGTCGATGACGTGGCAAAACGTTTAATTGATTTTGGTTTCCACGCACCGACGATGTCCTTCCCAGTAGCGGGAACTTTAATGGTTGAACCGACCGAAAGTGAATCACTATTCGAATTGGATAGATTCATTTCGGCTATGAAGCAGATTAAACAAGAAATTAACGCCGTACAGGCAGGCAAGTGGCCGGTTGATGATAATCCCTTACATAACGCGCCACATACTGCTCAATACTGTTTAGGTGCTTGGGATCATCCGTATACCCGTGAGGAAGCTGCTTATCCGATTGAATCACTTCGACGCAATAAGTATTGGGTACCCGTGCGCAGACTAGATGGCGCCTACGGTGATCGTAATTTAGTTTGCGCTTGTGTACCTGTTTCTGAATATGCTTAAGAAATTTAAGTAGTTGAACAGATAACATTCGGAGTATGGAACTTCGCCTAACTTCTGACGAGCAAGCAATGCTTGATGGCCAGCGCGGGGATGCGGTTGCGCTGGCTATGCGACTAATAACTGAATTGGGACGGATTAAAGGCGCCACTAATTTAATCGACATAGATTCGGTGCACATCGATGGCTGTATTTTCTACGGTCAAGCTGGGCTAGATTACGCTTCACGATTAGTTGAACTCGGTGCAAAAGTTGTCGTGCCAACAACTGTAAACGTTGGTTCAATTGATTTATTACATCCAGGCCTAGTCCTTGAGAATACCGATTACGAAAAATTCACGGCTGATGGTGCGCGCAAAATTATGCAGGCATACATCGATATGGGAGTTAAACAAACTTGGACATGCGCTCCATATCAGGAAGACACTCGACCTGAAAAAGGCACCGACATAGTTTGGGCAGAATCGAATGCAATTGCGTTTGCAAATTCAGTTTTAGGTGCACGAACAGACCGCTACGGCGATTTTATGGACATCGCAAGTGCAATAACTGGAAAAGCACCGTACGCCGGATTGCATCTACTTGAAAATAGGACTGGACATTTAGTTCTCGACTGTACTTCGCTAAGTGCAAGTGTTCTTGACTTAGACATTACTTATCCGTTACTGGGATATTTAGCTGGACACTACGCTGGCACGCGAAATCCGGTTCTAATCGGATTGCCTAGCGATGTAAGTGAAGATCGATTGAAAGCGTTAGGCGCGGCCGCAGCTTCTGCTGGTGGGGTAGGGCTATTCCATGTGGTCGGTAGAACTCCAGAAGCGCCAACTCTTAAAGCAGTAGTGACAAACCCAAAGATGATTGAAACATATTTAATCGACGCAGAAACGCTGCGGAATACTCGTGAAGAATTAACTACTGCGGTCCTGAATACAAAATTGGATGCAGTTTCACTTGGCACTCCGCATGCTTCAATTAATGAATTTAAAGCACTAGTCGAAGAGTTACAGTCTGGTGGTCCACTTCATAGTGATGTTCAGTTCTACATCAATACTGGGCGCAGCGTGCTAGCTAAAGCAACTGATGCCGGATATGTGACGACCCTCGAAAATTACGGCGTCAAAATTGTTGTTGATACCTGTGCATATATGACTTCGATATTTAGACCTGGTACGAAAACAGTTATTACAAACTCTGGCAAAGTTGCCCATTATGCGCCAGCGAATATGAATGTTGAGATAGTAATCGGTACTTTAGCCGAGTGCGTAAACTCGGCCCGATTAGGAAAAGTTACTTGGGATCCGAGTCTTTTTCATGGCTGAAAAACAACAAGGTAAATTAATTACAGCTGTGCCATTAACTTATGGGGTGGCTACCGGTGAGATATTGCGTTTGGCCGAACCTATTTCATTTTGGGGTGGGGTAGAACCTTTAACTGGAATAATTGGCGACATCCACCATCCAAACTATGGGCAAAGCGTTGTTGGGAAAATCCTTGTTTTAGATGCCAGTCGAGGCTCTAGTTCTGGTGCTTATAGCTTGATGGAACTTATGCGGGCTAAATTGGCGCCTGCTGCGATTGTGCTACTCGAACCAGATGGAATTATTTGCACCGGTGTCTTAGTGGGTCAAGAAACCTACGGCATGCAATTACCCGTTATTCAAATGACCTCGCAGGCCCTAAACAGCCTTAAAACGGGTTTTTTCGGGGAAGTAGTATCTGAGCCCCAAGATGCTTGGCTAAGCCTTATTTGATTAAATTCTGTAAGTTGACATAATGTATCTTATCGGTCATTATCTAGGTGTTCGATTGAACTGATTAGTGGCATATAACCAGCAACAATCTGACCAGCTGGATTAAAACTCATGCCTTTGCGGTTGTACTGAGAGTTCATCTAATAACCGACTAATACTTAAAGATTTGTCAGACGGATATCGATTATCCGTAAATTCAATATTTAGAACTTAATAACGGTCCAGGAGGCTGGCAAAATGTCTAAGTCAATTCGAGGTAGTCGGATGGGCGCAATCAGCCTAGAAACAGACTCCGGTGCTGATGCTCAACTCTTATTAGTTCCCTACTTATGTGTTAATGGGCATACCTCAACTAAGCGATTCTGGGCACTAGCCGACGAAATACCAGACACCTGGCTCTGTGCCTGTGGCGCTGCTGGCATACGTGAGGGTTCTGAAAATTCAGAAACTAAAGCAGTAAAGGTTCCCAAAACGCATTATGACATGTTGATCGAGCGTCGTACTAAAGGCGATCTTTCTGAACTTTTAAGTGAGCGAGTAAATTTGTTGCGCAAACCAAAGAAAGCAAGTTAATTTAATTTCGCTTAAGCAGATTAAAGCGTTTCTGGAAACCCCACTGTGTAACCCGCCAGAGCGCCTCTTTCACGATTGATCCAGACATCTTACTTTCACCAATTTCACGTTCAATAAAAGTAATTGGCACTTCTACAACTGTTAAACCGGCTTGCACAGCTCGCCAGGCCATATCAACTTGGAAACAATAACCCTGGCTTTGAACTTTACTTAGATCTATTTGATCAAGAGCAGTCATTCGATACGCCCTAAATCCGCCAGTCGCATCTTTAACTGGGATTCCAAGCATTAAACGTGTGTAAATGTTTCCACCTTGTGAAAGTATTTTGCGCTGCAATGGCCAATTAACGACTTTGCCTTCAGCAACCCATCGTGAACCTAGAACTACATCTGCGTTATTCAACTGCTCTAAAATCTTGACTAAATCGACTGGCCGATGCGAGCCGTCAGCATCCATTTCAACCACGACGTCGTAGCCATTCTTTTTGGCCCAACTAAAAGCATCTAAATACGCAGCACCTAACCCAGCTTTATTAGTTCGATGTAAAACCTTGATTTGTTGATCAGTAGCCGCCAGTTCATCAGCCACTTCCCCAGTGCCATCAGGTGAGTTGTCATCAGCAATTAATATGTCAGCACCAGGGACATTAGTTCGAATGCCGGATGTAATTATGCGGATGTTCTCTAGTTCGTTGTAAGTTGGAACTATAACTAGTATTTTGCCAAGTGGACGAGTGTTCATAATTACTTTTGGCTTGAAGATTCTTTTCGTTTCACAATTAAAAGTTTGTACAACGCAGTGACACCAACCATGAACCACACTACGTTGAGGGCCACACTCGGCAGCGCGTTATGGTACAGACCATTTGCTAGTAAACCTGCTGATCCAAAAATATTGATGTAAAGCGATTCTTTAGATGTCGCTGGGTAGATGTCGCGGCTGTTCAGGTAGAACGCAACAGCTAAAGCGATTGCACCAGCCCAGCCAAATGCTTCAAGAAAGAGATCCACCCCGTTAGCCTACGCAATTTTCTTTCGAACTTTGGTATTGAACAACCATGTGAAAAGAATCATAAAACAAGCAAAAACGGCCCATCTTGGGTATTGGTCAGCGAACGATTTCCCTTCGACCAGCGGTAATTCCGTTGCCACAATGGCTGGTTTGAATTGTGGTGTTTTGGCAAGTACCACACCGTTTGGATCTATTGCCCCGGATATTCCCGAAGTGCTGGCCACAATCACGGAACGCTTATGTTCGATAGCTCTGAATCGACTTATTTGAAACTGTTGTTCGGGTTGATCTGTGCGACCATACGTCGCGTTATTTGTTTGTACAGATATAAACTGCGCATCAGAATTAACAAGTTGCCTTATTTGATCTCCGAAGGCAATTTCAAAACAAATTACGTTGCCGAAATATACGCCTCCAACCTCAAATAGCCCAAGTTCATTGCCAGGCACAAAATCATTTGGGACCGCATCAAAACGCGAGATGTATTCGGAAAGTACGCTTCTAAACGGTATGTACTCACCAAATGGAACTAGATGATTCTTTAAATATATGTCTTGCGGTCCTTCTTGCGACCATAAGATACCGGCATTTCTTGGTCCCTGCGGCTGTTCACCCCATATTGTTGCACCAACTAGAATTGGAATCTGACGTTGTTTTACTAACTGTGATATCTGATTTCCCACATCAACATTGCCAATTGGATCGATG
>CAJBBC010000004.1 GCA_903951185.1 uncultured Actinomycetes bacterium | reverse complement strand
TCAAAATCGATGTCGACTAATTCGCCACCACCTTGACCTGGCCCAGTGACAACCGCAAGTTGCAATAGTTGGATTAACTCAGACTTTGTTATCTCGAAATGTTTTGCAGCCACATCCGCAGAGATTCCAGGGTTTGCGCACAACCAAGGCAGAACTTCAATTAACTTAGCCAATTTATTTTTCATTGGGAACCACTAACGCTAAGAATTGATTAACCAGTTCAGTCAACTGCGCAGGTTCAATTACGCGAACGCCAGCACAATTTCGAGCGATACTTTTTGCCAGCTCATGAAGATCATTAGACATTAGAATTAAAGTGTCAAAATCTTCACCTAAATCAATGTCGTTAGCTAGAAGTCGCAGTTCTCCAGCAAAACCTGGTAAGACTTCTAAATGTACTTTGATTGGCTGAGCGAGGTTATTCTGCCATTGCGAAATTGTATTTGCCGCACTGAAACCTGATGGTGCATTTTCAAGAACATTTTCGTCGCTGATCCGTACCGCTGATGTCATTCTGGCAATCTTGAAAGTTCTTAATTCGCCAATATTTTGATCGAAACCAACTAAGTAACTATTGCCTGAACTAAGAAACACGCGCCAAGGAGCAACTAAGCGTAATTTCTCTTCCTCAGACTTGAAAGAGAGGTAGGTAAATTCAACACATTTTCCAGAGCTTTTAGCTTCAAGGATCATTGCCAAGGCATTGCTCTGATTGTTGATTTGAAAGTGATTTTCAAACGGCAAATCGGTGATCGCCCCAACTCTATTGACTGCTTCGTCGATGGCTGAATAGAACTGTGAGTCTTGCCAAGCACTCAGGGCGATATTAAGTAGTACTCGGTCTTTATCCGAGAAAATCTGTGCTGGCATTTGCCACTTATCTTTGCGAACTAAGTAACCTTGTAAATCTTCATGAAATGTATCTATTTGCACAGTTTCAATTGGAATTTCGAGATCGCGTAAATCCTCTTTATCGCGCTCAAACATTCTTTCGAAAGCTTCGTTCGATTTATTGAAATAACCCGGTATTCGAGCGCGTATAGCCTCACGTTCTATGGGTTGGACCGTGTTTAGTAACAGAAAAAGTAAATTAAGTTGACGCTCCGTTTTACTGTTAGACATAAATCACGCCAGGCACTTATTAATTGACTCCAAGTAAATCAATCACGAAAACTAAAGTCTTGCCCGATAGTCGATGTCCGCCACCTGCTGGACCATAGGCCAACTCTGGCGGAATAGTCAGCTGGCGACGACCGCCAACTTTCATTCCTGGAATGCCCTGTTGCCAACCAGCAATAAGACCACTTAATGGAAATTCGATCGATTCACCGCGATCCCAAGACGAATCAAACTGCTCGCCGGTATCAAATTCAACGCCCAAGTAATGCACATTAACTTTTGCACCTGGTGTCGCCGCTTCGCCTTGTCCAACAACTAAATCTTTTAGAACTAATTCCTTAGGGGCAGGTCCCTCTTGAAAGTCGATTATTGGTGCGTCCATCATCACTCCTACTTGAAATCTATTAAGTCAACTACGAATATAAGTGTTTCATTTGGTTCGATTCCACTACCTGCAGGTGGCATGGTTCCGTAAGCCAAATCTCCCGGGATAACAAGTAGTCTGCGTCCACCAGGTTTCATTCCAGGGAAACCTTGTGTCCAGCCAGTTATCACTTGGTTTAGCGAAATCTCAAGAGGTGTACCACGATCCCACGATGAATCAAATTTTTGACCAGATGTTAAACCGATCCCGATGTAATTTACTAACACAGTAGAAGACGACTGTACCGCAGCACCTTGACCAAGAAATTGATCGGCAATAACCAGCTGTGTAGCAGATTTCGCATCAGATAAAATTTCAACAATCGGTTCACTGCCAAGATCGCCAGATACCAAAACTCCTGCAGCTGTAATTGGATCTATTGACGGCAATACTGCTTGGGTTGGCATGGCTGTTGGTGACGAAGACTGCGAAGTAGTCGATTCGACGTCACTTTGTGCGCAGCCAGTTAGCAGCACCATAGTGGCCACAATTACGGTTGTTCTTTTTAACATTTAATTAGCCTATCTAAAGTCCATGACTATTCACTTTAGCGACTTCCCTAATCATTTCTCGATTTCAAATCTGAAATTAGTTAAAAGCTTGACCGGCGTTACATTGCCTCAATCAGTCGCTCAACGCGCTCGTCGACATTTGCAAATGGATCTTTACAGAGCACCGTTCGCTGCGTTTGATCATTCATTTTAAGGTGCACCCAATCTACCGAGATATCTTTACCTTTGTCTTGCGCCGCCCTAATAAAGTCGCCACGCAATTTTGCTCTGGTGGTTTGTGGTGGATCTGTTTTAGCAACTTCAACTTGTGCATCTGTTGAAATTCGAGTCGCCATACCTTTACGTTCTAACAAATAGAAAAGGCCTCGAGATTGCGTAATGTCGTGATACATCAGATCTAGTTGAGCGACTCGTGGACTTGTAATGTCTAGACTGTTTTTGAGCATGTAGCTATTTAGTAGATTTTTCTTAATCGCCCAATCTATGTCCTTATCTATTAAGGCATGATTTTCGGTTTCAATTGCATTAAGGGTCCGATGCCAAAGTTCTAAAGCTCGAACTTGTAGGTCGGTTAAGTCGTAGCTTTCACTAAACGCCTGGGCTAACCGGTAGTACTCAAATTGAAGTTCAAGTGCGGTCATTGTTTGACCGGAAGACAGCGTTATTTGACCTTTGCCAGTTATGTCATGTGAGACATCTCTGATGGCTCGAATTGGATTATCTAAAGTGAAATCTCGCTTCAGGTATCCTGTTTCAAGCATCTGCAATATAAAATCCATTGATGTTACTTTTAACATCGTAGTCATCTCGGACATATTTGAGTCGCCGACTATGACGTGTAGGCGTCGGTAAGCTTCCGAATCCGCATGTGGCTCATCTCGGGTGTTAATAATCGGACGTGACCTTGTAGTCGCACTCGAAACACCTTCCCACATGTGATCAGCACGTTGTGACAGTGAGTAGATAGTGCCTCGTGGAGTTTCTAAAACTTTTCCAGCACCACTAATTAATTGTCTGCTAATTAAAAAAGGTAAAAGTGCTTCGATCTGCGTTAAGTAATCTGCTCGTCGCTTAATTAAATAGTTTTCGTGACACCCATAAGAATTACCACTCGAGTCAGTATTGTTTTTAAATAGATAGATTTCGCCCTGGATGCCTTCCTCAGCAAGTCGATCTTGTGCATCGGCAATCAGATCTTCGACTATTCGTTCGCCTGCGCGATCTTGAATGACTAATTGTTCAATGTCATCGCATTCAGCAGTGGCGTATTCGGGGTGGCTTCCAACATCCAAATAAAGTCTTGCTCCATTTGTAAGGAATACATTGCTACTCCTACCCCACGCCACAACACGTTTAAAAAGATATCTAGCTACTTCGTCCGGAGTTAACCGACGTTGGCCCTCAAATGTACAAGTGACACCAAATTCAGTTTCAATTCCATAAATTCGGCGAAATTGCTTCGTAGTTGTCAAACTACTGGCCGCCCTTTTGAACGAAACTCTTTACAAATTCTTCGGCATTTTCTTCGAGAACAAGATCAATCTCATCGAGTATGTCAGTAACGTTTATCGAACTTGCTGAAGCTGTAGGTAGTTTTACATCTTCGACGCCATCCGCTTGTCGTTCACTAGCTGACTTAAATTCACGCTGCGACATTTTGACTCCTTGATTAAGTTTAAGCGTACTTGAAAGATTATTCGCTACTTAAAGCGGATACGAAAGACTTAGCGGTCGGGTGGTCTTCAAACAATTTCTGCGTCAACTCTTTAGTGCCTTTTCTGGCATTTGTTGTATTTAAGCGAGTCATCGGTTGGTCTAAACCCAAATCGAATATTATTGAATCCCAAGATGCGGCAGCGACTTCTTCTTCAAAATACCTAATGCAGTTGCCTCGGAAATATGCGCGAGTGTCTTCCGGCGGATTGCTTACCGCCTGCATTATCTCGGCATCAGTAAACATGGTTTTCATTCGACCTTTAGCTTGAAGTAGTAGCGCCAAACCCTTTTCAGGTCGTAAGTCGGCATACTGAATATCAACTGTTTCAATTCTTGGATCGGTCCAAAGAGCTTGATCGCGTTTTCGATAGGCATCCATAATGTTGAACTTGGCAACCCAGTCGAGTTCATTTGCCAAACTCATTGGATCTGTACGAAGTGTCGAAATAACCCGTTGCCAGTGACTTAATACATCCATTGTCATTGGATCGTTTTTACCGAATGCAACTACATATCTTTGGGCTAATTCTATAAAAGTTTCTTGGACTTCAAGAGCTGAAATAGTTTGGCCATTTCGCTTTGTGAGAATTTCATTAAATTGGTAATCGTGACTGACTACATGCATGTAAGAAACTGGATCATGTAAATCTAAATCGAT
>CAJBBC010000003.1 GCA_903951185.1 uncultured Actinomycetes bacterium | reverse complement strand
TGCAGTTGCGGTATTCAAGTTAATTCTTGAGTCGCTACTAGAAGTTGAACTAAGGCCAACTGTTATTAACTGTCCGTCTTCAACTAAGGCAGCTAAATTCAACCCAGACTCGAGCACCCCAGCCTTAAGTCCACCAGCTAACTCAATTGCATCAACTACTCGACTCCCCGCCGGAAGTTTAACTATCCCTGGCTGATTAACTTCACCAGCTACATGTACAACGACTTGTGAAAGTGAAGTGGTTGCCGAAGTAGTCGCAGTTGGATTCAAGGCTTCGACTTTAGTTAATTCGACTGGTTTAGTTAGCCACCAAAATATTGCAACTGCACACAAGATAATCAGGGCCAACCGCCGTAGTGGTGTAACTGAATTTTCGGGTGGGCTTAAGAGAATTTCTCTTGGTTCAAAATCATCTAGTATGTCCCGCGGCGAAATAAGTTTAGTTAACCGAATTAAGGCTTCGTTAGTTGTTTTAGAGTATTTCGACATCCCCAAAGAATAAGAAATTGTATTTATTTTTAGCGCGGATTAACTTCGCTGTGCACTAATTCGAATTGTTAATTAACCAAAAACTATATTCACTAGTTTTGGTGGACGAACAATAATTGCCTTCGGCGTCTTACCCGACAGCTCTTTGGCCACACTTGGTAGTGTCAAAGCTAATTCACGGAATTCATCTTCGGAGATTGCGGATGGAACCAAAATACGTTCCTTAATTTTTCCATTTATCTGCACGATGGCTTCGACTTCATCTTCAACTAATAGTGCTGGGATAACAGTTGGCCATGGCGCTAACGCAACAGTCGGCTGGAAACCAAGACGCTCCCACATTTCTTCAGCTGTGTACGGCGCAACTATTGAGAGCATGATGGCAACAGCTTCTGCAGCTTCACGAACTGCTGGATCACTTGGACCGCAACCATTGTCGATTGCTTTGCGCGTTACATTCACTAATTCCATAGTTCGGGCAACTGCCACATTGAACCGGTAAGTTTCAACGGCAAGTTGTGCATCATTAAGGGCTCGATGTGTAGCTTTCCGTAACGCTAAATCTCCAGAATTAAAATCAACGCCAACTGGACTTGTTACATCACCAGCTAAACGCCAAGCCCGGCCCAAGAATTTCTTTGACCCACCTGGTGAAACATCGGCCCAATCAACATCATCTTCTGGCGGGCCAGCAAATACCATTGTCAATCGGACAGCATCGACACCATGCGCATTTAGCTCATCACTTAACTTAACTAAATTTCCACGACTCTTACTCATTGCTGAGCCATCCATGACAACCATGCCTTGGTTCAGTAATCGAGTAAATGGTTCAGTGAAATTAACTAAGCCCATATCGAATAAAACTTTTGTAAAAAAGCGACTGTAAAGTAAATGCAAAATTGCGTGCGTTACGCCACCAACATATTGATCAACTGGCGCCCATTCTTTTGCTTGCTGTGGATCGAAAGCTGCTGTTTCAAGTTTTGGATTCAAATAACGCAGGTAGTACCAAGAGGAATCGACAAAAGTGTCCATCGTGTCGGCATCTCGCTTAGCTGGTCCGGCACATTTTGGGCACGGCACGTTAACCCACGTATCGGCAGCGCCGAGTGGCGAAGTTCCCTTTGGTGATAAATCCAAACCTTTTGCATCTGGTAGCAGCACTGGAAGTTGATCTTCGGCAACTGGTACTTCCCCACACTTTTCACAATGAATGATTGGGATCGGAGTACCCCAAAACCGCTGACGAGAAATTAACCAATCGCGCAAACGGTAATTTTTCGCTGCTTTACCCTGATTCTTGCTCTCCAAAATTTCAAGCATTCGAGAAATCGCTTCAGGCTTATTCAAACCATCAAGTGGCCCAGAATTTACATGGATGCCATCGGCAACTGTTGCTTCGCCTGTGGTTGCTGGATCGGTTTCATGAGCAACAACAACGCGCACAGGTAAGTCATAAACTTTGGCAAAATCTAAATCGCGTTGATCATGTGCTGGGCAAGCCATTACAGCTCCGCTGCCGTAATCAGCTAGGACATAATCACTGGCCCAAATTGGTAGGCGTTCTCCATTTGCAGGATTGATGGCATAACGATTTAGAAAAACTCCAGTTTTAGGGCGCTCTGTGCCAAGCCGTTCTATATCACTAGCACCTTTTATTTTTTCTAAATATGCATTGAATTCTTTTTCGCTAGGTGTGCCTTTTGCAAGCTCAGCGGCAAGCTCGGAGTCAGCAGCAACAACAAAAAATGTTGCACCAAACAAAGTATCTGGACGAGTGGTGTAAACCGTAACTGGTTGATTACGGCCTTCAATCTCAAAAACTATTTCACCACCGGTAGACCGGCCAATCCAGTTACGCTGCATTTGTAAGACTTTTTCTGGCCATTCGCCTTCTAAAGTGGACATGTCATCAAGTAAGCGATCTGCATAATCAGTTATCTTGAAATACCACTGATTTAGTTTTTTCTTTGTAACAACGGCGTCGCAACGTTCACATAAGCCAGCGACTACTTGTTCGTTAGCTAAAACTGTTTGGCAGGATGGGCACCAATTAACCGCTGAATCTTTACGGTAAGCCAAACCACGGTTGTACATTTGCAAGAAAAACCATTGGTTCCATTTGTAATATTCAGGATCGCAAGTATGTAAAACTCGATCCCAGTCAAACGAACAGGCATAACGTCGCATAGATGCTTTTTGGATTGCAATATTTTCATATGTCCAAATGGCTGGACTTTCATTTCTTTTAATCGCAGCATTTTCAGCTGGTAAACCAAAAGCATCCCAACCAATTGGATGCATTACATTGAAACCTTTATGCGCCCAGTAGCGCGCAATCACATCACCAAGTGCATATGCTTCAGCATGTCCCATATGTAAATCACCGGATGGATACGGAAACATATCTAATACATATTTTTTAGGACGTGTATCGTCTGGCCGACCTGAGCGAAATGGTGCTAAGTCATCCCAAATCGGTAACCACTTTTCTTGGATAGCCTCGAAATCCATCAGATTTGGATCAACTTGAGTCTGCTCGCGATCAGAAATGTGCTCACTCATAATCTCCAAGAATACTGGGGTTTAATCCCCCAATAGACTCTGAGTTATGACTAAGCGCGGATGGCTATTTATTGGGGTACTTGGTCTGATTTGGGGTACACCGTATCTATTCATTCGGGTTGCCGTCCTAGAACTTTCCCCACCGGTCGTTGTTTTTAGTCGATTACTTCTTGGCGCTCTTGTTTTATTGCCACTAGCTTTACGCCAAGGACAAGGCGGCGTACTTCGGACCCATTGGAAAGGCATCCTGACTTTTGCACTAATCGAGATGGTTATTCCGTTTGGCGCTCTTGGCTTTGCGGAGCAAAAACTATCCAGTTCATTAACTGGGTTATTAGTAGCTGCTGTGCCGATTGTAAATGCTGTGATCACTTACCAAATCGGCTTAGATCGAAACTGGAACACTAAACGGGTATCGGGTTTGCTAATTGGATTATTCGGTGTGGCACTCTTAGTTGGTTTCGAAATACGTGCTGAAAACTGGTGGTCAGTAGCGATTGTTGCTTTTGCCGTAATTGGTTACGCACTTGGGCCAGTGATTATCTCGCAAATGCTAAGCGATGTGCCAAGTAGTGGAACTATCGCCTGGTCTCAATTTTTTGCCATGTTATTTTATTTACCGATTGTCGCCTACCAATTTAGCAATGGGAGTTGGAAAGTAGTTGACCAAGTTTCCACTAACGCGATCCTGAGTGTGGTCAGCCTCGGGCTACTTTGTACAGCCATCGCATTCTTGGTTTTATTCAAAGCTATTGATGAAGTTGGGCCGAGTCGGATTACATTAATTACCTACATAAATCCAGCAGTTGCTGTAGTCCTAGGTATTTTAATTCTGGCCGAACCTTTAACTGCTGGAATGATTTTAGCTTTTCCAATTATTTTAATCGGCTCAATCCTGGCTGCGAGTAAAGTAAAAATTAATTAAAGACAGCTCGTAAGTATTGGTTTGGTAGTGGCAATTCTTCACCCAAATCATTTGCAGCTTGAGCTGGCCAATGTGGATTTGCCAACATAGCTCGACCAATCATTACTGCTTCAACATCGCCACGTTGTAATATTTCTTCAGCTTGTGGTCCAGTTGTGATTGAACCAACTGCACTTGTGGCTATCCCAGTTTCTTGATGTATCTTTTCGGCAAATGCAGTCTGATAAGCCGGCCCGAGTTTAATGTCTTGGGCTGTGGAGATACCGGCTGAAGACACATCAATTAAATCAATTCCACGTGCTTTAAGTTCGCGACAAAGTTCAACACTCTGGTCAATATCCCAGCCACCATCAATCCAGTCAGTTGCTGAAATCCGCACAGCTAAAGCATGTGAACTTGGCACAATTAAACGCAACTCGCTAGCGATCTCACAAAGTAATCTAATTCGATTCTCAAATGAGCCACCGTATTCGTCTGTTCGTTTATTTGAAATTGGTGATAAGAATTCATGGAGTAAGTAACCGTGCGCTGAATGTATTTCAATTAAATCAAAATCGGCCGAAAGAGCGCGCTCTGCGCCAGCAGCAAAATCAAGTTTAAGCTTTGCAATTTCAGCAAGGGTTAATTCGCGAGGTTCCGGATAACCTTCAAATGCAATGGCTGACGGTGCTTCAGTTTCCCAGCCACCATCTGCATGTTCAACATACTTGAGCCCAGTCCACGGTTCAGATACCGATGCTTTGCGGCCAGCGTGGGCAAGTTGAATACCCGCTTTGACGCCATGACGATGCGCAAAGCGTGGGATTTCGGCTAACAATTGGGCTTGCTGGTCTGACCAAATGCCTGTGCACCCCGGTGTGATGCGTCCTTCTGGCCGAACCGCAGTTGCTTCAACCATCACTAAACCAGCGCCACCGGTTATGTAGGCGCCGTAATTAACTGCATGCCAATCTTGGATTAAACCATTTACTGCTGAGTACTGACACATTGCTGATACCCAGGCACGATTCTTGATTTCGATGCCGCCAACTTTAATTGGACTAAATAATTTACTCATCCGATTATCCGTTTCTTAATCACCAATGGTTGCGACCATAATCGCCTTAATAGTATGTAGTCTATTTTCAGCCTGATCAAAAACCACGCTAGCTGGGCCTTCGAAAACATCATGTGAAACTTCTAGACCATCGTGCATACCAGTTTTATTAGCAATTGCCCGGCCCACTGTGGTTTGCTCATTGTGGAACCCTGGTAGGCAGTGCATAAACTTCGCATTCTTATTTCCGGTTTTTTCCAGAGTTTCATAATTAACTTGATAACTACCTAGTAATTCAACTCGTTCTTTCCAAATTTCTTCAGACTCACCCATAGATACCCAGACATCAGTGTGCACAAAATCTGATCCGGGTAAAGCTTCATCCATATTTTCAGTTAACAGAATTTTGCCACCACTTGCCGCCGCTAACTTTGTTGCAGTTGCTTGGATTTCTGCCGTTGGCCAAAGTTTCTTTGGTGAAGCAATACGAATGTCAGCCCCCAATAAAGCTGAAGTAACTAGAAGTGAATTACCCATATTGGAGCGAGCATCGCCAACATAAGTGAAAGAAATTTCCTTAGGCCGCTTACCTGTGTGCTCCATCATCGTCATGAAATCAGCCAGCATCTGAGTGGGATGCCACTCATCGGTTAACCCGTTATAAACCGGAACGTCTGAATATTGAGCAATTTCTTCTACTAAGGACTGTTCATTTCCGCGATATTCAATCGCATCGTAATAGCGAGAAAGTACTCGGGCCGTATCTGCCGCAGATTCTTTATGACCAACCTGCGATGAGGAGCCATCTAAATAAGTCGTGAATGCACCTTGATCGAATGCTGCAACTTCAAATGCACAACGGGTTCGAGTGGATGTCTTTTCAAAAATAAGCGCAATACTGCGCCCAACCATCCGTTGAATTTCTTTGCGCGCTTTTTTTTGGGCTTTTAGGTCGATTGCTAAATCAATTAGGTACTCAAATTCCTGGGCAGTGAAATCTGTTTCCTTGAGAAAGTCTCGATTTTTCAGATTCATACTTAGCCTTTGGGAAGTTGGAGTCCCAGCATATCTAACTATTGAATTTGCACTAAATGCCAAAAAGGCACCGAATCAATCGGTGCCTTTTTGGTGGTATTTGATTGCGTTATTCGCGGCCAGTAGCGCTCATAACATGTTTAACCCGGGTGTAGCCTTCAATTGCTTCGGCACCAAGATCATTTCCATGTCCAGAATGTTTGAAGCCACCATTTGGCATTTCGCCTGCTTGAACTAAGTGGCAGTTAACCCAGATTTGTCCAAAGTCCAGATCTTGACTGACTCGAATAACTTTCTGGTGATTTGTTGACCAAATACTTGCGGCTAATCCATAAGCAACATCGTTAGCCATCCGTACTGCGTCAGCTTCGTTTTTGAAAGTTTGGATTGTTTGGACGGATGCGAATACTTCATTTTGAATCATTTCATCATCTTGCTTTAGGCCAGCAACAAGTGTTGGTTCAAAGTAATAACCACCATTGAGTCTTGAAGCTTTGCCGCCGGTAAGGATCTGTGCATGAGATGGGAGGCGATCTATGAAACCTTGTACCCGTTCAAGTTGTGCTGCGCTATTAATCGAGCCGTAATAGTTATTGTCATCTTCTGGTGCGCCAAACTTGAACTGCCCAACGCGCTTAGCAAGTGCCGCAGTGAATTCTTTGGCAATACTTTCTTCAACTATTACACGACAGCCAGCTGCACAATCTTGACCTGCATTCATTACACCAGCAGTTGCAACTTCTTCAACGGTTCGATCGAAATCACAATCAGCAAAAACAACTACTGGAGCTTTTCCACCTAGTTCAAGATGAACGCGCTTCAAATCCGGCGCAGCATTTGCGGCAATTTCCATTCCGGCACGAACGGAGCCGGTGATTGAGATCATGTCTGGACGTTTATGTGCAACCATTGCGCGACCAGTGTCCCGATCACCAAAAATAATGTTAACTACGCCAGCTGGAAGATGCTCATTAAATATTTCCGCCATAATCGCAGCAGTGGCTGGAGTTGTATCGGAGGGCTTTAAAACTATTGAATTACCCATCGCAATTGCTGGTGCAAATTTCCAAACAGCCATAAGAAGTGGGTAGTTCCACGGAGCAACTTGAGCACAAACACCCACTGGTTCACGACGCACACTTGAGTCATAACCAACTAGATATTCTCCAGTTGAGTAACCAGGTAAATTGCGAGCTAAAGTTGCGTGGAATCTGGTGTGATCAATACATTGAGCCATTTCCCCATCGCGCATCCACCAAACTGGTTTTCCAGTATCTTGCACTTCGGCGGCAACAAGTTCAGAAGAGCGGCGTTCCATTTCATCAGCGATCCGGAAAAGTGCCAAACTGCGATCAGCTGGGCTAGTACGTCGCCAAATTTGAAAACCTGCGTCAGCTGCTTTAAAAGCTAAATCAACATCTTCCATAGTGGAACGAGGCGCGTGACCATATACTTGCCCGATCGCCGGATTTTCCATGTCCATCATATTTCCCTTGACTGGATCTAGGAACTTTCCACCAATAAAGTTCTGCAAGGTGGTCATGTACTTACCTTCTCTCGTTATTTATTTAGAAATTTGCTTAACTAATTCTTAGTCTTGTTAGTTCTAATTGCAATAGCGGCGGCGGCCTCTAAAATACAAAGCGCTGCTAGCCGTACTGTTCGTTGATCTGGGGTGTCGATAGTTGCATCTATTTCCGTGAAATCTACAGACTTTACTGACGGATTTAAACAAGCCAGGTGGGTTAACTGCCGAAGTTCATCAGCGCTTATTCCGCCAGGAGCTGCAGCTGGGCAAGCTGGCACAACAGAACGATCACAAACATCGACATCGACATCGACATGAATCGGTCCGCCACTAGCGCCCGCTACTTCGAGGGCCTCATTCATTACATCAGTCAGCGTTCGACGACGCAGTGCATCGCGAGTGATAACCGTGATCCCGTACTCACGGGCTCGTTTTGCATATTCAGCAGAGTTTGCATAGTCGCTGATTCCAATTTGCACCACATGTGTGCCTGACAAACCGGCAGCAATTAACCGACGAACTGGCGAGCCATTACTCTGGCCATCTCGAAGATCATGGTG
>CAJBBC010000002.1 GCA_903951185.1 uncultured Actinomycetes bacterium | reverse complement strand
GTTAACAATCACTGCGCAAGCAGAGCGAGCAATGGCACTTTGGCCAAATCGTGGGCAAATAGATCCTCGGCCTGAACTTGGTCAACCTTATAAAGCAGTGTCTCGGGTTATTCCAGATGCACCAATCGTTCCAGTTGGCGCAATCGGTGAACTTAGGCTGATCGAGGCAATTACAAAATAAGTAAGCCAATAGGCTAGAGCACGTGACTGATGTTCGCCCCGTACTCGTAGTTGATTTTGGTGCCCAATACGCACAATTAATTGCGCGACGTGTGCGCGAAGCAAAAATATATTCTGAAGTAGTACCTAGCACGATGTCAGTTAGCGAAATGTTGGCTAAAAACCCACTAGCCATAATTTTGTCTGGTGGACCATCGAGTGTTTACGCCAGCGGTGCCCCTCAAGTCAATCCCAAAATTTTTGAAGCCGAGTTACCAGTATTTGGTATTTGTTACGGCTTTCAAGCAATGGCGAGCAGCCTCGGTGGCACTGTAGCTAAGACTGGGCTATCAGAATTTGGTGCAACACAATTAAATATTTCTGCGCCAAGTTGTTTATTTGCTGATTTACCAGAAACTCAAAGTGTTTGGATGAGCCATGGAGATTCTGTGCAGGTCGCACCAGCTGGATTCACCGTATGCGCCACAACAGCAGGTGCGCCAGTGGCTGCTTTCGAAAATATAGATAGAAAATTAGCTGGTGTGCAATTTCATCCAGAAGTCATGCATTCTGAATATGGCCAAAAAGTTCTCGAACACTTTTTATATGACATTGCAAAACTAGAACCTGTGTGGACGCCAGCCGGGATCGTAGATGAACAAGTAGCGCAAATTAAATCCCAAATTGAAAACAATCAAGTAATTTGTGGATTATCCGGTGGAGTCGACTCCGCTGTAGCCGCTGCTCTAGTTCACAAAGCGGTCGGTGATAACTTAACCTGCGTTTTTGTGGATCATGGGCTACTTCGCGCTGGTGAGCGTGAACAAGTCGAGCGAGATTATGTTGCGGCAACTGGAATAAAGCTGGTGGTAGTTGATGCGGCCGATCGATTCCTGGCTGAACTTGCTGGAGTTACTGATCCAGAAGAAAAGCGAAAAATTATCGGCCGACTTTTTATTCGAGTGTTTGAAGATGCCCAACGAGATTTAGTCAATGCCGCCGGCAATAACGGAAAGCCAATTAAATTCTTAGTCCAAGGAACCCTTTATCCCGATGTTGTAGAAAGTGGCGGTGGAACTGGTGCAGCCACAATTAAGTCACACCACAATGTTGGTGGGTTACCGGATGATTTAGATTTTGAATTATGTGAACCATTGCGTGAACTTTTCAAAGATGAAGTTAGATCAGTCGGACGTGAACTTGGTTTACCAGATGCAATGGTGATGCGTCATCCGTTCCCAGGTCCAGGATTAGGTATTCGAATAGTTGGCGCTGTCGACAAAGAGCGTTTAGATATTTTGCGTGCAGCCGATGCAATAGTTCGCCATGAAGTTACAGAAGCCGGTTTAGATAGTTCAATTTGGCAGTTCCCAGAGATCG
>CAJBBC010000001.1 GCA_903951185.1 uncultured Actinomycetes bacterium | reverse complement strand
GTGTACTTTAAACCAGTAATTAATGCATCTGATTTAACAGCAAGGGCAAATCGATCTAGGTAGTACGCAACTGCTTTCAGTAGCGCGATGATGCCTAGATAAATCATTAAATGGCGGCGAGCTGTGTTTGATGAGTGCGATGCTGCTGGTCTAAACCCACCATAGAGATAGTGGATGGCAAAGTTGATCACAAATGAAGTAATTAAAATTGTAAACGCATAACTCAAAATAGTTTGGTAAAAAGGTAATTCAAAAGTGTAAAACGAAATGTCTTTTCCGAATTGGGCGTCTACTTGATTGAATGGCTCAGCATTTTGCCACAATAAGAAAGTCTTCCACTGCGCGGCAGCAGATAAACCAATTAAGCCACCAAGGCCAAGTGGTACGGCAATAAATGCAACTTTACGAAATGAATCAAGTGCTTCACGGTAGCGTGCTATCGCAAACTCTTCAGCAGTTCTTGGTAATTCAGTTGGACGACTTCGGTAAGCCAAAGTTCCAGAAAGCCAAACAAAAAAGGCAGTAACTAAAGCTGTGCCAAGGAATAGACCAACTTTTAATAGCAGCTGCTTGGTATATACGTCAGTTCGATCAAGAACTGAGAACCATTGCCAGTCGCTATAGAACGAAGAGAAGATGGAGAATAAAACAAAGGCACTGACTAGGCTCGTCAGAATTACGCCAAGAACACTTTTTTTAGCCTTATTCATACTTAAATCGCTCATACTTAGAGCCTAATTGATATACACAAACCGCGTTACGGCAGACTAAATGTGTGCAATTTATAGAGAATCTAGAGCCAATTCTGCGTGAAGTTGAGCAGCACATCAGCGCAGCTGGTTGGGATCAACCTGCTCGATTATTTGCGCTCGTTTCAACCGCGGAATTAATACTTGCCGACCCGACTTTAGCTGCTGAACTCAACTTAACGCCAGAGCTGGCTCTGACTTCAGTTGAGCAAGAGATTGAACCCGGGCAAAGTTTGGAAGAATTACTGGCAACTATTGCGTGGCCAGCTGACGTGCATGGCGCTATCTTGGCAATCGAGCGAATTGTTTTACCTCCATCTGCTGAGGCGCAACTTCCAAATGATGGCGATCAAGAATTAATTGATGCAGCCATTGAGCATCCCGACCGAAGAGATGTCCGCATAGTTAGCGCGGTACTAAGAACGGGTGAAAACTTAAATGCCCTTAGGTACCGAAGTCACGATGAGCCAACTGAAGTCGCAGTTGCGCCTGACTTGGTGGGCAGGCTAAATGAAAGCTTGCTGGCTACTTTCGAAGATTAGTTACAGAGTATTCGATTGAGTTAATCCTGCTCTATTTGTTCTTCAGAGCAAAAATCTTAATCAGTTCCACATTTACAAATTTGATCCTCAGCAACACCGGCAAAGACTTCGTCAAGGTGTTCACCACAACCAGACCAGGTTATTTTTTTACATAGACTACACAGCACTTGCTGGCACATGGTAATTCCAATCTCTTATTTTTCTTCTTTATCTTTATTTTAATCGTTAACTAATTGACTCACAGGATTTTACTGACTTACCAGCATTAAAGTCGTTAACTGCATTTACTGCATCAGTTAATGTGCTAACTGGTACCACAGTCAGTCCATTGGGCACATTATTAATAACTTCATTGCAGTTATCGATCGGTGCTAAGAATAGAACCGCACCAGCATCGACTGCCCCAATCATTTTCCGAGTAATGCCACCAATTGGACCAACTTCACCGTTGCCGTCAATTGTTCCGGTACCAGCAATTTTTTCACCTTGAGTGATTGCACCTGGCGTTAACATATCTACGATTGCCAAACTAAACATCATCCCGGCACTGGGGCCACCAATATCAGTTTGGGCAAATGTAACGTCAAAATTCGCTTCGTATTGCACATCTAAGCCGATCCCAACATAGGCAATACCTGATTCATCTTCTTGTGTTAACAAATCATCTGCTCGGGCTGCACTTTTCACGATAACTGTTGTTTCTTGATTTGCTCGAGTCACTACGAAAGTTATCTTCGAGCCAACCGGCTTTGCCCTAACACTTGTCGCGACTTCTCTTGGTGTTTTTGTGATAACCCCATTCACTGAAACAACTTGATCGCCAGCTTTGAGTAGCCCAAGTGCTGGTGCTCCTTGAGTAATTGAAGAAATAACTACACTTTCCTTTACCGGAAACTTTAAGTACTTGAGCGCTGCGCCAACTGCGTATGTTTGTGAACTACTAAATGCTTCGGCATTTTGCAGGTTATTTTCTTCTTCGCTAACTGATTCGTCATAATACGATTCGCGTGGAGCTACTTCATCTGAACTATTTACCCAGCCCCACAGCGCTTGAAAAATACTAATTCCTTCGGTGGGGCCGCCATACTCAGAAACGGTCGTCATGTAGAGGTCGCCCTCAGTCGGAAAAGTCTGGGTGCCAGAAATTGAGATGAATTTTTCGCCGTCAACTTCACCAATCGTGCTGAACACAGGACCAGGTGTTAAGAGAATATACGGAACGTTGTAACTGCCAATTAGAACCAAGAGCACTAGCCAAATAGTTGCTAGTGATGGCTTCGGTCGTAATCGCATTGATCCCCTTGTTTTTAGTTACTTTTGATCCCAGGTGTAACTGGTCCCAATTACTTAACTTTACGCGAATGAATAAATTGAAGAATTCGCCATGGGCTAAACCTAAATTTGAGGTTAGTTCAGATCAGTGGCTTACCCTTGAACTAGAGCTAGAAATTTCATTAGGAGTATTGTGTCGATTCCATTTGGGTTTAGTCCAAATCCAGGCGATAACAACGACTTCGCTGCCATGTTTGAGAACATGGGTCGAATGCTACGTAATGTTGGCAAAGATAACGGCAGTGTGGATTGGCAGTCGGCGCGTGACTCAATAAAGCGCACAATCAAAACAGATCCGGCGACTTTAGATCGTGATCAACAGAGTATGAAAATTGCTACTGAACTAGCTGACCTATGGCTTAATGACGCAACTGCGTTTCCGCAAACAGATTCGGAATATCGTTTACTAACACGAAATCAATGGGTAGAAGAAACTTTTGAAAGCTGGAAGCAAATTGTTGAACCAGTTGCCGAAGGTGTTTCCAGCGCGATGATTGGTTTGCTACCAGACGGTCAGGCAGGTGGAAGTTTAGAAATACCTGAGGAATTTATTTCTGGTCTACCAGATGAGATCGCTGCAAACTTGCGTGAAACTTTAGCTTCAACTGACTTTGCCGCAATAACTGGACCAATTATGGCTATGGCTAAATCACTTGGCGCAACTATGTACGGTGCACAATTTGGTGAAGCGCTTGGCAATATGGCTAGTGGAATTCTAAGCACTTCTGATATCGGTATCCCACTAACCGATAAATCATCAAGCGGCTACGTTGCTGCAAATGTAACTGAGTTCAGTAAGTCACTTGG